>JBCBEA010000295.1:0-5647 GCA_038529195.1 Cyanobacteria bacterium J06600_6 | reverse complement strand
AGGAGCAAAACCTGGGTGAGACTGCACCATTCCTCCTTCAGTTTCTCCCGTGTTAGGAGCAGATTGTCCAAAAAACGCCGTGCTGTCGGCTGCTTCATCATTAACTTCTGTGCCTGCGTCTAGTACTTCATCTCCCGCAATCACAAAATCTGCCCCAGTAAAGTTGCCGTCTGCATCAAATATTTGGTGAGCCAGGGGATTACCGTTGGCAATAAAGGCATCGTTAGACGGCAAAACCATCGAAGCATAGTTAAGATAGCGACTGCTAGCCAAAGAGCGATCGACTGTAAAGGTAAGACTAGTAGTCTCGCCGACATCAATAATTCCTGGGGTTGCACCACCATCACCAGTAACCGCACCGTCTATAAATCCTGCACCGCTAGCGAGAAACTCACTCGAAATACCAGCTGTTGCCCCATCTTCCGCTAAACTTTCTAAGCCACCAGAAACAGGTCTACCGCGATCGTAGGTATCAAAATTACCGTCGTGCAAGCCAAACCATAGAGGTGTAAGAGCAGTACCGTTTTCAGGACTGAGATTTTCCACGGTAATAGTAACCTCTACTAAATCGGACGCAGGAGGCAGAGGTTCATCTGTGTTGCGGACGCTAATTCTGGCAAGCTGATAGCCAGGTTCGGTAAAGTCGGCACTGGTAAAAGCGGCGACGGCATTCTGATCGCTACCGTTTTCACTCAAAATTCTGCCTTCAGGAGCAAAACCTGGGTGGAGTTCAACCACTCCCGCTTCAGTTTCTCCCGTATTGGGTGCAGATTGACCGAAGAAAGCCGTACTGGCGATCGCTTCGTCATTAATTTCTGTCCCAGCATCTAGTACTTCACTGCCGTAAATAATAAAGTCGGCGCCAATAAAATTTCCCTCTGCATCAAATACAGGTACGCCCAGTGGATCGCCATTGGCAATAAAAGCATCGTTAGATGGTAAAACCATTGAGGCATAGTTTAAATAATGACTGTTAGGGTCGTCGCTATCAAGAGTAAAAGTTTGACTCACTGTTTCCCCTGGATCGATAGGTCCTTCTACTCCTTCTAAGCCCAGCAGAGTTCCTTCAACTGCCCCGTTTCCGCTCGCAATAAATTCTGCAGCAATTCCGCTAGTTGCGCCGTCTTCTGCCAAACTTTCTAAACCAAAAGATGCTTGTCTGCCTTGATCGTAGGTGTCAAATTCACCGTTATGGAATCCAACCCAGACTGGGGTAATAAATGTGCCATTTGCGGGAGCAAGATTTTCAACTGTTACAGTAACGTTAGTCTGAGGCATATTATTTGGTACTCGATTATTTAGAACTATTAATTTTTCAGGCTTATTAGTTAGCTAGGTTGCTTTTTACAAGGTTTGAAAAAGTGAGATTATTTTAGTTAATATGATGTTTAATCTCAGTGTAATTACTTATTAATTTAAATGGATAAATTGATTTTAATTAATAACCATACATAACCTTGGATGAGCAAAGCTTTAAAAGCCTATAAGATCAGACTGCTTAAAACTTAATAGCAATATAAGTCTGAAAAATCAGTACAAATATTACTTGCAAAGATGAAAAATAAATGAAAATTCTATTAGTAATTGCTGTGGAGTTATTCGAAACAAAAAAGTATATTTGCAACTTTTGATCTCTCGGGTGATTTTTATTTTGTCTTTCAGAAAATAAAGAAAAACTAAAAAGAATAGAAATTAACTATTAATAAAGTCGAATTCTACTGAAGATATAGCCAAGAGCTTTTAACGGTACAGTGATGAGAGAGACATCAACTGAAAACATGACAACTGCGATCGCCACTAAATTAGAATCAATTACCGATATAGAACTTATCAAGCTAGACAATGCCAATCTAGACGCTACAAATCATAATTGGCATCAGCTTAGTCAAGCAGTAGATAACGACACGCCAATTTATCTTGTATTTCCGCAGACGAGAGAGGCTTTAAGCGACGTAGTCAAACAGGCTGCTGAGAATCACTGGCGCATTCTAATTTGTGGTAACGCAACTAAAATTGCCTGGGGCAAGATTACCAACAATATTCAGCTTGTAGTTAGCATGCAAAAATGCGATCGCCTCATCGAACATGCGGTAGGAGATTTAACCGTTACGGCAGAAGCGGGAATGAAGCTAGTCGATCTTCAGGCTCAATTGCGATCACACAATCAGTTTTTGCCCATTGATACTAATTACGATGATGCTACTCTAGGCGGAATCGTGGCAACCGCAGATACAGGCAGCTGGCGACAGCGTTACGGGGGAGTACGGGATCTGCTTTTGGGTCTGTCTTTTGTGCGAGCAGATGGAGAAGTTGCCAAGGCAGGGGGCAGAGTCGTCAAAAATGTGGCAGGTTACGACCTAATGAAGCTGTTTACAGGGTCTTACGGCACCTTGAGCATTATGACTCAACTTACTTTTCGCACCTATCCCTTAATTACAAATTCCCAAACTCTAATTATATATGGAGCAGCAGCAGCCATTGGGCAAGCTACCCAGAGCATTCGGAATTCAGGCTTAACGCCAACGGCAATGGATTTACTCTCATCAACAGTCATGAGTAAGTTAAATTTGGGGCAATCGCTAGGCTTAATGCTACGTTGGCAAACAATTCCCGAAAGCATTATTCAGCAGCTAGCTCAGGTAAAAGCGATTGTCCAGCAGCTAGATTTGAGCAGCAGCATTTATCAGGATGAGGCAGAAACCAAACTCTGGCAAGACTGTACAAATATGATTCATACTTTGCATTCGTCAACAGCAATTACCTGCAAGATAGGTATTGCTCCCGCAGCAGCAGCAAATTTACTTGCCCAAATGGAAAAGGACAGTATTCTCGCTCGAATTCATGCCAGTACAGGGATTGGACAGCTACAGCTAGATAAAGATCAGCAGACTGTTCAAGCTTTACGAGCGCACTGTCAGCAAAATCAGGGTTTCTTGACTATTCTTAATGCACCCCCAAAAGTTAAGGCAGAGATAGACGTCTGGGGTTATGCAGGTAACGGAATCAAAACTATGCAGTCGCTCAAAAATCAGTTCGATCCGCAAAATATCCTTAATCCTGGACGCTTTATCGTTTAAGTATCTCCTGCCCTCTGCCACCTACTTCCGACCTCAATACTTATCGTTCAAGCATTTTATTGATTTTAAAGTTCGGAAAGTAAATGAGATCTTAACCTTTTTCCCTTTCCCTTTTCCCCTTAACCAAACCTTGCCAATAACACTCAGTTGTTAAACGAGAAGTCTTGCCTCCTGCCTAACTATAGACTTCAAGCCCTAAAAGCTTTAGCATGTGCTGTTAGGTAAAATCGTGATTGGGGAAAGAGATTGAGAACGCTACTAAAAATAGCTAGGGCGATCGATCAATTAAATGAAGGGATTGGTCGTCTTACTTACTGGCTGGTATTGCTGATGGTGGGAGTTGGGGCTTGGAATGTTGTTGGGCGTTATTTAGGCAAAATTATCGGCATAAACCTCACCTCTAACTCTCTAATAGAAATTCAGTGGTATCTGTTTGATTTTGTCTTCCTGTTTGGGGCTGCTTATGCCCTCAAATATAACGAACACGTGCGAGTTGATGTTTTTTATAAAGGCTGGAGTCGTCGTCGTCAGGCGTTGGCTAACTTTTTAGGTAATCTTATTTTCTTAATCCCTTTTAGTAGCCTGATGATTTACTACTCTTGGGGAACAGTGATCAATTCCTGGAGGGTCAAAGAAATGTCTCCCGATCCAGGCGGTTTGCCCCGCTATCCAATTAAATTTACGATTATTTTGGCTTTTGTTTTACTCATCCTACAGGGTATTTCTGAAGCAATAAAAAACTGGCAGATTTATCAAGAAACATTCAGGCAAACTACTAGTCAGGAGGATCGCTAATGGACTGGTTAGGAATGGCGATGTTCGCAGGAGCATTAATTCTTTTATCCTTGGGTTTCCCCGTCGCCTTTTCACTAGGAGGGGTAGCGATACTTTTTGCCCTAGTTGGCTCGATGGTAGGCACATTTGACTTTGCTTTTTTTAATGCAATGCCGAGCCGTATTTTTGGCATTATGTCCAACTATACGCTGTTGGCGATTCCCTACTTCATTTTTCTCGGCTCGATGCTCGAAAAAACTGGTATTGCCGAAAAGCTACTCGAAACCATGGGCATTCTCTTTGGCAGGGTGCGCGGAGGTTTAGCTCTAGCGGTGGTGGTAGTAGGAGCATTATTAGCTGCATCGACAGGGGTAGTCGCAGCAACAGTAGTGACCATGGGCTTGATTTCTTTGCCGATTATGCTGCGCTATGGCTACAGTAAAGAGCTTGCAGCAGGGGTAATTGTAGCTTCAGGAACTCTCGGGCAAATTATTCCTCCTAGCGTTGTGCTGGTAGTTTTAGGTGACCAGCTAGGGGTGCCTGTAGGCGATTTATTCCTTGGCTCTTTGATTCCAGGATTAATGATGGCAGGAGCTTTCGCTCTTCACGTCCTGATTGTGGCTTTTCTGAAGCCAGAAGTTGCTCCCGCTCTACCCCGCAACGTCAGAATTGGCGGCAAAAAACTCTTAGTGCGAGTTGTGAAGGTAATGCTACCGCCTTTACTGTTAATTATGCTGATTTTGGGCAGTATTTTCTTCGGCATTGCGACTCCAACCGAAGCTGGTGCTTTGGGTTCAGTCGGCACGATCATTTTGGCAGCTTTTAATCGTCAATTAAGCTGGTCAGCTTTACGGGAAGTATGTGATGCTACTCTGCGAGTGACGACGATGGTCATGTTTATTCTCATCGGCTCAACTGCATTTAGTCTGGTGTTTAGGGGTTTGGGTGGCGATCGCTTTATGTCCGACATTCTGATCAATCTGCCAGGAGGCAAGATCGGTTTCTTACTAGTGAATATGCTGGTAATTTTTATCTTGGGCTTCTTTATCGATTTCTTTGAAATTGCCTTTATTATTATTCCTATTTTCCAGCCTGTCGCCGAACAGTTAGGATTAGATTTAGTTTGGTACGGGGTCGTGATTGGCGCTAACCTACAAACTTCTTTTCTGACCCCTCCCTTTGGCTTTGCCCTGTTTTACCTTCGAGGCGTTGCCCCACCAGAGCTAAAAACCGAAGATATCTACCGTGGTGCAATTCCCTTTATTTTGCTTCAGCTAATGGTATTGGCTTTGATCATTATTTTTCCGCAGCTCGTTAGTTTTGTACCCTCCTTGAGCGCGTCTTAGTTGAGGCAGAAGGCAGAAGGCAGGAGGCAGAGGGGAAAAATTCTCATGAAATTTTTCAGAAGTGCGATTATTTTGAATTAAAAAAGAGATGAAGACTAATTGTCCTCATCTCTCTTTCCTCACCCTTCATCCTTTTACAGTGCCACTACTTCTGCTTCCACACCCATATCGGCTAGCATTTCGCTAATTTCTTGGGTATAAATTGCATTCATGATAATTACCTTATCTGGCTGATAGGTTTTTAGGAATTCGGGTGCCATGATTTCTTTGCCGACGCCAGGAAAAAGTTGTTGTTTGGGGTTCTGGCTCTAAGTGTGTGGCGTTTCTAACTACTCTCAAAACCATCGACAAGATTGAATATGCCGTCGATATTAACCCACACCGTCACGGCAAGTTTATTCCTGGCGTCGGCAAAGAAATCATGGCACCCGAATTCCTAAAAACCTATCA
>JBCBEA010000294.1:0-5650 GCA_038529195.1 Cyanobacteria bacterium J06600_6 | reverse complement strand
TAATTATCTTAAAAAATATCCTCAATATAATTGCCATATCTTGGCAATATATCGCCTAATAGATGAAAAACCCACAACTATCGAATCATTAGCAAGACATTCTAAAAAGCTAAAACAAATTCTGCTTGGGCATTGGAGAGAAAACTGCCTTCCTATGCTTGTGGAAATTATTAATGAAGGTATTTATTTGTAAATCGGAAATTTATTAGAGGGAGACTATAATGTTACTTCACAAAGCTTTTGTTTCAGTTCTTAGAGAAAGACCAGAACTTCTATCTACTGAAGATAGAAATAATTTGGCTCAACAAAAATGGTCTAATGATATAGATAAATTTGAAGATCAAATTTATGAATGGATTTCACCAAGATTGGATATTAATGATGAGACATTAAAGCTTTTGTCAAAATATGAATCGGATGGAAATCATAACAATAGAAATCTTGACCCAAATCCAAGAGGCAAAAATCAAGAAATTGGATACATTCAACCTGACAGTCCAGATAATATATCACAAGAAGAACAGACTGATTATTATCGAGAAAGCTTAGAAAAAATAGTCATAAAATTCCAATTTAAACAATGGGCAGATAATCAATCAAATTTAGGGGCATTATTTCTAAGAAACATATCAGGAAATAGAAATGAAAATATAGAGAATGCTATTACTTCTTCTAAAGCAGCCTTGAGACTATACAATGAAATAGACTTTCCTAAAAAATGGGGTGAAACGCAAGTTAATTTGGGTGTTGCTTATCTATATCGGATAAAAGGAGAGAAAAGAAAAAATATTGAAACTGCCATTACTGCTCTTTCTGCTGCTTTGAAAGTCTGTACTGAAGAGAAATTTGCTCAACAGTGGGCAAGTGTTCTAAATAACTTAGGTATTGCTTATTTACATCGTATCGAGGGTAACAGAAAAGAAAATATAGAAAATGCTATTACTGCTTTTTCTAATGCCTTAAGAGTCCAAACCGAAACAGACGTCCCTTTTGATTGGGCAATAACTCAAAATAATTTGGGTATTGCTTACAGAGATCGCCTTATAGGAGATAGAGGAGAAAACCTCGAACATGCCATTGCTGCTTATCAATCTGCTTTGAAAGTATACACAAAAGTTGATTTTCCTTATGAATGGGCAAGTCTTCAAAATAACTTAGGTCTTGCTTATAGCAATCACCTCATAGGAGGTAGGAAAGAAAATATAGAGAATGCCATTACTGCTTATCAATCTGCTTTGGCAGTGTACATCGAATCAGAATTCCCCCAACAGTGGGCGAGTGTGCAACATAATTTGGGTCTCGCTTACAGCGATCGCTTCATAGGAGGTAGAAAAGAAAATATAGAGAATGCCATTGCTGCTTATCAATCTGCTTTGAAAGTATACAAAAAAGTTGATTTTCCTTATGAATGGGCAAGTCTTCAAAATAACTTAGGTCTTGCTTATAGAGATCGCTTGGAAGGTGATAGAAAAGAGAATATAGAAATGGCTATTTCTACTCATAATGATGCGTTGAAGGTAATAAATAAAAATGATTCTCCTTCTCAATGGGCAATGACTCAAAATAATTTGGGGCTTGCTTATTACAATCGCTTTACAGGAGATGAAAGTAAAAATGTAGAAGAAGCGATCGCTTATTTTCAATCAACCCTAGAAATTTATACACAATCTCATTTTCCAGAACAATATGCAATGGTTCAGCGTAATTTAGCTCTTGCATATTGCGATCGAGTTATAGGAAATAAAGCGGTAAATACTAAAGTAGCTATTTATCATTCTTTAGCTGCTGCGGGACAAATAAATACTCTACATTCTAGTTACCATGCTTTTAAGCTTCCTATGCCTATAAATGCTTATCTGCCTCCACAGGTATATAAACAAGCTCTTGATTTTGCTTCAGAGCAAACAACAGTTGCCAAAGCAAAGCAGGTTTTTGCAAATACGATTGCGGTACATGCTGTTAATTCATATCTGGAACTAATCCAAGTAGAGACTGAATTAGAGAAAAGTAGCTGTTGGCAGAAGGGACAAAGGACAATATTTGATATTAGCGATCTTATCGTTTCCAACTATGGAAGAGTGGAATGTCGTCCTGTAGAACCCAATAGTACCTTCATGACACTACCTTCATTCACCGAACCAAATTGTAGAGGTTATATTGCAGTTGAGTTGCCTGTATCATTAGGAAATTCAGACACTACACCCCAGATAAACGAGGTGAAACTATTGGGCTTTATTAAAAGCACGGAAATCACAGAAGCATCCGAAAGTGTATCTTTGTCTTCTCTTCAACCTCTAGATAATATCTTGGACGATATTTGTTTGATTGAATCTTGGATAGAACTTAGCCAGCAAAACGATCCAGATGTCATAAGACTTCAGCAAGTACTGGGAACACGAGAAGAAGAGTTTGTTAACTGTCTTGAGCAATTTAGTAAAGAGGAAGACACATTTAAACGCACCGATCGCGCTTTAGATTTTTTTACTGATTCTACTTATAGCTCACAATTAAAATTCAAGAATAATCCAGATACAGAATCAGAAGAGAGCAATACTCCAATAGATGATGAAGAACTTCTCGACTTAGTTGAAAAGCTGTGGGATAAATTGGGGCTTTAAAGATGGATTACAAAAAGTTATTAATTAAGCTTTTAGAATCTGATTTTGGTCAGGGAAAGAAATTACTTGCAGAATATCAATCTTCGGTAGATCGCAATTTTGCGATTACTTTGGAAAACGTAGCAGAATCAGCCAAGAACGATTACCAATATCAATGGGCAAAAATTCAGTATCTTTTGGGTTTAGTTGTTTACTATCATTTTGAGGATTCGACTGCTAATTTGGAAAAAGCGATCGCGTATCTAAAAGAATCTCAAGAAATCTTTTCCCGCGATAAATTTTCCCTTGAATGGGCTACTTGTGAAAACTATCTTGGTAACTTTATTCGCCGTAGAGAAAATTGTAAATCTCCAGAACAAATTAAAAATGCGATCGCGCATTACAAAAATGCCTTAGAAATTCGCCAGCAAGATTCTCATCTTGAGGAATGGCGTTCTACTCAATATAATCTGGGCATAACTTATGGGATGTTAGCGGATGTGGTGGCACCCGAACAAAAGCTAAGCTGTTTGTCACTTGCCAAAAATTGTCTAGAAAATTTTCTCTGCTTTACTACCTCTGATGAGGAAGAACAGTGGGCAGAAACCAAAATAGCTATAGGAGCATTAGCCCAGGAAATTGCTCTCAAAAATGGACTTAGCAACCTGCATTATGCTTTAGAGTGCTACAAAGATGCTGAAAAAGTAGCCAAAGCGAAAGACCAGATCGAGATAGTAGCCTTAGCTTGTGATTACCAAGGTCATGTTTATCGTGAGCTTAGTCGCCATGAAAATCACCAAGAAAACTTAGAACAAGCATATCTTGCCTATCAGAAAGCTTTAGAAAAATATGACCGCGATACTCAAGCCTATAACTGGGCAGCAACCCATAACGACTTAGGTTTGGTACTCATAGAAAAAGAACAAGAGCAGGAGGCGATCGCTAGTTTTGAGCAAGCACTAACTGTTTTTAAACCAAAAACCTTTCCTTTTGAATGTACCCGAAGTGCTCGTAATTTAGGAAATTTGGCTTATCAGAACCACAGATGGAAACAAGCAATCTCCGGATACGATTTAGCTGTGGAGGCAGTAGAGAGCATCATTTCCAAAACCAATTCCGATAGTCAACGACAAGCATTTCTTGAAGAAAATTCAGATGTTTATTCTCGTCTGGTAGAATCTTGCGTTGCTACGGGAGAAGAAAGCAATCTTGCTAAAGCAATAGAAACAGTCGAACGCTCTCGCAGTGGATACTTAGTTAATTTAACAATTACCGACAAATTCTTTAAAGAAGGAAATATAACCGAAGAGTTCAAAAAAAAAATAGAGGAACGTGAAAGAATCCAAAAAGAGATAGATGATTTACGTTTCAAGTATCAGAAAAAAGCCAAGTCTGGAGAAAAGAATTTTAGGAGCTGGGAAATTTTAGACCAGGATCGCGATCTTAACTTCTCTGAGGATGTCCATAAGTTAGAAGCCTTAGTAATAAAACAGGATAAAGTCTGGCAGGAACTTAATACATTAGATTCAGATTTAGCAAGACAACTTAAAGTAGAACCTTTCAAATGCGATCGCATTCAACAGTTAATTGACTCTCCTCAAAAGGCAATAGTTAGTTTTTATTCTGCTTTTGAAAATACCTATATCTTCGTACTGCGCCAGTCAGGTATTAGCTCTCATTGCTGCCCTAATCTCAGTTTGGAAAAGTTAAACCAATGGTTGCGTCAGACATGGTTTGAACCTTATCAAAATGAAGAAGATAGTAACAAACAAAGTTGGATAGCTAGTATGGAGCCTACTCTAAAGAAGCTAGCTCTTAAGCTAGATTTAGATGGATTGGTTCGCGATTGCTTACAAGATCTAACTGACCTAATCATCATTCCACACCAATTGCTACATCTAATGCCCTTCGCCGCTTTACCATTGGCTGGAGATAAATATCTTGGCGATCTTTTTACCATTCAAGTCTCTCCTAACTGTCAGATCTTAGAGTTTTTGCAAGGTAGAGAACAACCAAAATATCCTTTTTCCTACGGGACAGTAATCCATTCTCAATCAGGCTTACCAAGTTCTCTAGATGAAGAAAAATTAATTGCTGGGTTATACAATATCCCTGAAAATTTACGAATCAAAGGAAAAGCTGCAACTAAAGAAAACTACTATGACTTACTATTTAAAGAACAAGTTCAAGGAATTCTTTCTAGTCATCATGCTAAATTTTATCCAGACAAACCCCTTGATTCGGAACTAATTTTGAATGACAGTACAATCCAACTTAGAGAGCTTTTAGCTATCAAATGGAATGCAGAAAAAATAAATTTAGAAGAAGTTTTTTTGAACTGTTGCGAAACAAATTTTGGAACTACCACCAATACCGATGATTTAATTACCATAGCAGCAGGTTTTTTGTGTGCTGGAGCAAAGAACGTGGTTAGTTCTCTTTGGGTAGTGGAAGACTCTAGTGGTGCATTGTTATCATTTTTTTATCATCAGGAAAGATTGAAGGGTCTAAGTTCTCCTCGTGCGCTCCAGAAAGCTCAAATTAGACTACGTAATTTGAGCGATCGCGATTTAATAGCAGCAGAAAAAGAGAAAAAGTTAGCAATAAAACGAAGAGGTAAACCTCATAAATCTAAAGACTTAAGGGAGCAGGAGCGATATAAGAAAGAGTACTATTTTTATTGGAAAGTATGGGAATTGACGAAAAAAGTACTTGAATTAAAGCGATCGCAGCCTTTATCCCATCCTTTTTACTGGGCTGTATTTACTAGTATGGGTATAGCCTAATTTTAGATTGATGAATTTAGCTGTTTAAGCTTAAATATCTTCTATTTTGAACAGTAGTTTATTTAAAAGAGCGATCGCAAAATAAAAAATTACCGATTCTGCATAAATGCCCCTGAATTTAGCGAAAGTATATTAGAAGGTATTTTTCACAGGACAGGGGGCAAAGTTGAATTTAATCAAGAATATAGTTGTCATACTATTACTGTATTTGTATGGAATTACTAGCTTCAAATTGGGCTGGTACGCAAGTAATAATCCTTTGGCTCG
>JBCBEA010000293.1:0-5656 GCA_038529195.1 Cyanobacteria bacterium J06600_6 | reverse complement strand
CTTCTAGATCCAGAGTGACATAGACAAATCCTAACTCCTGAAAAGCTTTAACCACCTCTGGATCTAGAAGGCTATCGCAGTGGAAAATTAAATCAGGTGCTACAATAAGTATCTTGATATAGCTCAAAAAAAGTAAAATATGGTGGAAAGACTCAAGCGTTGGGAGTCTCCTCGTAAGAGGGGCAGAAATGATAAAAGTAAAGGCGGTACGGCAAGAGCCAGACAGCTTAAAAAGCGAGAACAAATGCTCCGGCAGAAGCTAAAAAATAACGGTTCATCAAAATCACATAAGTCCCAAGGGGGAGAGAGGGAAATGACACCCTCTTTTTTTTGCGACTTTTTTTAAATAAACTGCGTCTAGATAGAAAACAAGTCACAAAACTCCCTAGTCTTTAGTCCAAACGATATAAATAATATGTCTATAGAAATTATTGTACCGATCGCCGTCGGCATTATTTTATTACTGCTGTTTACTTGGCTGGTTACTTTACTCAAGTCGACAATTAAAACGGTGTTAGTAATTGCAGCAATTCTCATCGTTTTGCAAGTGGTGTTTGATGTTAACTCCGAGCAAATTATTCAACAGCTAGCAAAGGTATTAGAAGGAATACAAGACTTCGTTCTCAATCAGCTTAATCAATAAACTCGATCGCCAGTTCGTTACTTATTAAAAGCCAAGGGCGATTTTAAAAGCGCGAGGTTAAACTAGACACTTCAATTAAGTTTAATTTTTATCCTTAAAATTACTCAAAACACTAAGTTTTATCTCTATTTAGCCATGTCGCCTAAGAATAAAAAAGATCTTCAAGAGTCGAAACCTAATGCTCAAATCAAGTCGAGTATCGTCCATAAACCCTTTGCGACAGGGACAATTAATATTTTTAATCCTCACCGAGCCAAGAGCAAAGGAGATAATCAAGCTAAAAGCCAGTTAACCGCACCAAAGCTGTATCTAAATGCCCAGCTAGAAAAGTCCGAACAGTTACCAACTCTAGCCGTTAGAGACGCCGAACCAGAAGAGGTTGAATATCATGATGCTCATTGGTTTGATCGCCTGCTAAATCCCTGGAGTATTAGTGCGATCGCAATTATTTTTCTGGCAAATTTAATTTCAGGGGCAGTAATTTGGCGTAATTACCGTCTGGCTGCCAATTCCCAACCCGTAAAAAACTCGCCAACTTTGGGAAGTGCTAACCTAGCAACAGAAGAGTTTATGCCACTTAATCTTAGTACTTTGAGTAGACTACAAACTGCAAAAGATGAGTCTGAACTAACTTTAACTGAGCCAATCAGTCCCGCTTTAGCACCAATAAGTCTAGCAAGATCTACTTTCGAGCCTGAACATTATTATCTTTTGTCTGAATATCAGGGAGATGCTTCCCTAGCTTTAGCCAGACAGCAGGTCAAACAAGTCTCGCTAGTTAACTTACCCCAGGGAGTATTTATCTACTTGGGCGCATATAAAGATCTTGAGCAGGCAGAGCAGTTTTTAGAACATCTCAAACAGCAAAATTTTGCAGCTCAAATTTATCCCTTTGATTGATGACAGGCTCTAATTCTGTTCGTAAAAATTAAGTTTTTCCTGTTTAAAACTTGTTTCAGGTCGAGAATTCTTCACAGAGCGAGGATTATTAATCGCTAGAGCCAGCAGCTGATATTGATCGCGAAAATACTGCACAATTTGTTCATAATCATTCTGAGGATAAATTTTGATTTTGACGCTAAATCGATAGTTTGAACTGGCTTCTACTGCTCTCAGTCTCAGCTTATGGGCGGGATATTCTTGTTGTAGTGCCTCAAAAGCCTGAAGCATAATTGACCAGTCAATATCTTCGTTAAAAATAACCTCAACTGAATCTAGCAAATTTTGAATAACTACTTTAAACTCTTGAGAACTAAGAGTTTTTTGGCGATCTTGGGGTAAACGCTGCTGCTCATTATGGGCTAGATATAGATGTTGGCAAATTATTTTAAGAAAGCTAGTTTGTAAATCGATTTTAAGGTTTTCCAAACAAACTCCAGTCATGATTGAGCGATTGAAGTTTGTCCCCCAGGCGAGTGTTCCCCTCAGATTCGCTCTGGTTAGATTTGCTTCAATAAGATTGCTCCGATTGAGATCGACCTGAGTTAAATTCGCCTCAATTAAATTGCTTCTGGTTAAATCTGCCTGCGCTAAACTAGCTCTGGTTAAATCGGCTTTAGTTAAGTTCGCCCAAGCCAAATTTGTATTGGTTAAATTTGCTTCAGACAGATCGGCTTTGGTTAAGTTTGCCTGATGGAGATTTGCGTAGGCAAAATTTGTTTCGCTTAGGTTTGCCTGCTCTAGATTGGCATTAGTTAGATTTGCCTGAGTGAAGTTTCCCTGAGTTAAATTAGCGTGACTGAAATTTGTACTATCAAGTTGTGCTAGCCGAAAACTGGCTCTAGTTAAGTTAGCACCAGTAAAATTTGCTCCATTAAGATTGGTTTGGGCGAGGTTTGCCCCTGACAGCTCGGCTCCTCGAAAGTCAACAACTCTTAAATCTGCTCCACTCAGGTTGGCTAAACTAAAATTAGAGCCAGCAGATTCAGCGCCTCGATAGTTAGCCCTAATTAAAATTGCTCCTGTTAGATTTACTCCACAAAAGCTAGAGCCACTAAAATTGGCTTCAGTTAAATTTGCACCGGTTAGATTCGCACCATCGAAATTTGACCCGCAAAAATTACATTTAATTAATTTTGCGCCTGCCAGATTTACCCCTTTAAAATCAACTCCTAACAAAGTTTCATTACTTAAATTGATGCCTCGCAGGTCTAACTCTGTATAGCGATCGCTATTACGCCATTTATTCCAGTGTTCGACACCCCGTTTAAGAATCCCTAAGCATTTTTTATCGACCATCGGTATCTATAAGTTTAATTTTAGTAATTGTTTTTTGTTCTAAATTATAGAGAGTACTTTTGCCTATATTGTAAATAATCCTTATTAGTTTGATTTACTTAATAATCACAGGTAAAGCAAATCTCTCATTTTCGACTCAAGAGAGCGTTTTATTTAGCGATCGACAGTACACTAGGAGAATATGTCACACTGAGATATAAAGAGCAGTATTACTCTTTTGAATCAGCAGTTTGTGGTGGATTTAGTATCCTGAAATCTGCCAAAGCCAATACTATGAACGTAAACGATTAAAGGATATACAAATCATGGGATTATTTGATCGCCTTAGCAGAGTTGTTCGAGCCAATATTAACGATCTAGTCAGTAAAGCTGAAGATCCAGAAAAAGTCTTAGAACAAGCCGTCGTGGATATGCAGGAAGATCTGGTACAGCTTCGCCAAGCTGTTGCCCGTTCGATCGCAACTCAAAAACGCACGGAACAGCAATACAATAAAAATCAATCTGAAGCAAATAACTGGCAGCAGAGAGCCCAGCTAGCTCTTTCTAAAGGTGATGAAAACCTGGCTCGTGAAGCACTGGTGCGGAAAAAATCCTTTGCCGACACTGCTACTAGTTTAAAAACTCAGCTAGATCAGCAAAGCAATCAGGTTTCAACTATGAAGCGTAACTTGATTGCGCTTGAAAGTAAGATTTCTGAGGCGAAAACCAAGAAAGATATGCTCCGCTCTAGAGCCAATGCAGCTAAAGCTAATAAACAGCTGCAGGATTCGATGAGTAATCTTGGTACTAGCAGTGCTATGGGTGCATTCGAGCGCATGGAAGATAAGGTAATGCAGCTAGAGGCAGAATCAGAAACAGCAGCCGAGCTAGGCGGTACCGGCATTGAACAGCAGTTTGCAGCACTAGAAGCTGGTAGCGGGGTGGATGATGAGCTAGCAGCAATGAAAGCTCAGTTGAGTGGTGGCTCAGTTAATCAAGAGGCTTTACCTGCAGCCGATAATGCTAGCCCCAAAGATGACGTGATAGATGCTGAGCTAGACGAATTGCGTTCTCAGCTTGATAAGTAGTCAATCTGATTTGGAGAATATCAAAGCTGTCAATCAAAATAATTCGCAGCCATTAGTCAATATAAAATCTATTAAGCAGGTGGTTTAAAACATCACCTGCTTTTTATCTGGGCGTTACTACTGCACTTTTATTATTGCGACCACAATTATCAAGGGAATAAAAAATGCTCAAAGCTCAGATCTAAGAGCTATCCAATTAAGAATGTAGTCTATCCGACCTAAAACGGCTGTAAGTTGCAGTCTCTCCTCTAACTTTCCAGGCTAAATAGAATAATTTAAACTTAATCTACTTTTTCTTAACTGCCGAGCAGCTTTTTCAACATTAAACTAGCCTGAGCAAAATTAGGTTTGTGCGCGACTGCATTGCGCAAGCAGGCGATCGCCCGCTCTCTTTGACCAATCTTTAGCAACCGTTGGGCGAGGCTAAAATGCTCCTCTGGTTTAACTGAATTTGGCTTTAGCTTAAATGCTTCATACCAACACAGCATTGCCTGCTCCTGTTTGTCTGTTTTCTGATAGACTCGCGCCAAATTACGGTACGTCTTACTAAGTTTCGGATCTAATTCAATCGCTTCTTGGTAACAGCTAATTGCTTTGACCCACTGCTGTTTTTGAGCATAAGAACTACCTAAATTATTCCAAGAGGTGGCAGAATCTGGTCGCATTTTAGCTGTCGATTGATTCTTGAGCTTGGGTAATAATTGAGGTGGTGCGCTTTTGCTAGATGAAGCGATCGCTTTTGCCGTTTTGACTTTGGCTCCGGCTTTGGCTTTGGCTTTAGTCTGAGATCTAGACCCTGCCAATAAATTTTTAATCGGTTTATTAGCTGCTGAATTCGCAACTGGCGATTCGCCATTGGATAAGGAAATAAGCTGATGATAAAAAACTACTGCCTGCTGCCATTCTTCTAAATCTTCTAGCAGTTTCACTAGCTGGCTGAGTTTATCTTCCTGTGGTTCAAGCTTTACTCCCTGAATCAAAAAGATACTTGCCTCTTTGAGTTTTTTTTGTTGAATCAGGCGATCGGCAAAACTAAAATATTCCCCAGCTGAGAGCATTTCTGGTTCGAGATTAACTGCCTGACAAAGACATTCTAAAGCTGGTTCTGTATGTCCCAACTCTTCCCAAACCTGAGCTAGATTGCGATACGCTCCTGCAAGACTAGGATCGATAATTACCGCCTGCTGATAGTAGTCTAGAGCCTGTTGCCAGTTTTTCTGTTCTGCATGAAAGCTACCTAAGTTGGCATAAATAGCTGCAGAATTAGGATTAATTTCCAACGCTTTGGCATAAACTCCCAGCGCTTCGGCTTTTTTGCCCCTTATTTTGAGTATATTACCCAAAATTTTGTAGGCATCCGTATTATGTGGATCTAGGTGTAGGGAATTTTTACAGGCTGCAAAAGCATCTCGCCAGTTACGTGCTTTAAAGTAGAGCCAGGCTTGTTCAATATAAATCTGCGAGATCGCCTGTTTTTGCTGAGGACTTGGTCGGTCTAAATTACGAGCTGACTTGACCAGCGCCAAAGAGCGATCGGCACGAGGAAAGTCTTCTTTTGGCTTATTATCTAGGGGAATTAGATTTGAAGATTTTAAATTAGTGTTCATTAAAGAACCATCAGTTAAATAATTCGACAGTGGAGTAAGCTAAAAAACCCAAGTTTGGTATTGTCAAATACTTAAAGGTAAATTAGACAGTTATTAGCGAT
>JBCBEA010000292.1:0-5662 GCA_038529195.1 Cyanobacteria bacterium J06600_6 | reverse complement strand
AAAGACATAAAGACGATTAATTTCTTCTGCCTTCTGCCTCACCAAACCTATATGTCTTTACTTATCTGTAGCAAGTAATTAAGTATTTCATATAACAACTAATATGCGAAGCGACTACGTACATGCGGCACAGGGCATTAGCCCAGATCGTCGTCATGACGACTAATAATGCTTTGCATTATTTGCCTTTGTCGAAGGGGGATATTCTTTAGGACAACTAACAATCAACAACTAACTTAAAGCCCATAACATTCACTCATATCTACCATACAGCTTTCAATATCATTGAACTCAGCCTGAAGCTCTTTATACTTAATCGCTAATGCTAAAAAGTCCTCGTAATGCTGTAGTGCTAGATCCATTGCTTCTTGAGGGTTTTTTTCAAGATATCTCTTAAGACGTACAACCTGTAATTCGGATTCTAAAGGTAGAGGAATCATAGTTCTTAGTATGGGTTGAAGTTAGAAAATACTTATCGTTTTGGTTTAGCTACAAATTGCAGCCGTTTTCAGTCGGATAGACTACTTTTTTAGTCGATTAGCGATGAGATTAGATCACCTTATCTAAGACAGGGTAGACCATTTATATCAATGCTCAGAGGGTCCATATAGGCTGATTTAAAATTGGCGTTACGAGCTTGACAAAAATTAGTTCGATCTAAAATAGCCCCCGAAAAGTTCGCACCGTCTAGGTTTGCACCATATAAATCTGTTTTCGCCAGAATAGCTCCACTCAAATCGGCACCAGCTAAGTTTGCATATCTCAAGTTTGCATTAGCTAAGTTTGCATGTCTCAAATTTGTTTTTATCAGAGAAGCAAAATAAAAGCTTGCCCCCTGTAAATTAGCTAAGGATAAATCACTAAAATCGAATTGAGTATTGTTTAAGACCGCGTTTTGCAATTTAACGTAGCGTAGGTTACCTCGGCAGAAATTACCGTAGGGAAAATAAGCGTTAGTTAAATCTTCGCCAATTAATTTACAGCCATCAAAATTGCCATCAAATGCTTCTTTCGAAGCTATACTTTTTTGAAAAAAATCTGATGACTTATCTAATAAATCTCTTTTTTCCTGGCAGTACATAATTTATCAAGCTCACTCAGGTAACAACAGTAAAACTACTCATACCAGCGTTGCTATTAGTCAAACCACAAGAGTTTAGTATCTCTTGAGAGAGCAATCTACTATATTTCAAGCAGGATTAACTTCGCGTGAGTTCTTATTAAAAGCACTTAATGCATTGTCTCTAACTATTAAAGACTGCACTTATGTCGTTAAAATTAGAAATGTTTTGGTATTTGGGTTTATATTAGTGAATAATGAAAATATATGTAATCGTATAAACACGGAGAGGTATTGTATTTAATATTATCTTTATAAAATATTTAAAGCTTGAATAAATAAAAATACAGGCTGATTTTGAAAATGTTAATTTCACTACATTTAATAGTAATCATCTATCTTAAAGTGATTTTGATTACAATTAATAAATTATAATTGTATGAATATTAAAGCTGTTTAAAATAACTATCTGTTAGTAGATTAAGTGTTAAATCGTCCAGAAATAGTCTGGCAATATTTGAGGCAAACTGTGTTCACAATCGAATTTCAAGTTATGGTTTTCATGCCTCAATAGTTAATTCGGGATTAACTTTCAGTCTTGAGGAATAAGTAAGTCAGCAATAATCGGTAGATGATCGGAACCGATCGCTTTGCCGAGTTTGAAGTTTTTGACCTGAATTTCTGAGCTAACTAAACAATGGTCAATTGGTGCGGAGAGCGCTGCTAACTGGGGCGCGATAATTGAGTGAGTTGGTAAGATTCCTAGTCCCTGACGGGCATTCCGCAAACCTGATGTTTGGATCATGGAGTGATAAAAGGGCGACCACAAAGAAACATTCAAATCTCCCAGAACGATCGCTGGCTGTTGAAGATCCCGCACATATTCGCCGATACCAACCTCTAGGTGTTCGTTACGAATTAACCAGCCTGGATGTCCAAAATAAAGCTGGGGATAGGCATGAGTCGCAATAAATTTGGTTAGATGTTCGCCAATTTGCAAATCGGCAGTTACTAAACCCCGATAAGTACCATAGAGCTTAATTTCTGGGTTAAGCAGCGGTAATTTGCTGTAAACCTCAATTTCTAGTTTTTCAGCATAAATATGATGGGGATAAGTCTCCTCTAGAGCCAATAGCTGTTCATGCCAGTGAGGAATAGCTTCCTGGAAAATAGCAATATCGGGCTGTTCCTCTTCGACTAAGGCGATCGCACTTTGATAGTGTTTTGGCTGCTTATTTTTCCAGAGAACATTGTAGGAAAAAACCTTTAACGGTTCATACTGGTTTGATTCCGCGATCGCTGGTGGATTGAAATACCAGGGTACAATTACCGCTAGATTGATCGTGACACCAATCAAGCTGAATACAATTTCTAGTCGGCGACGAGTTAAGCAGAAATAAATTAAACTGCATAATGCCATTAGCAATAGCTGAAGTTTATAACCTGAAGCAAACTCGAAGTAAAGATTTAATCTGCCCAAATAGCCTGAGAAAGAAAGGAATAGAGTCATAATCGCCAGTCCAGCAAAAAAATAATCACTCAGGCGATAAGGTTTGCGGTTTAGCACGAATAAATTCAATAATTACTAATATTTGAGAACTACAGGGTAGCAGATAGACAATAAGAGGCAATAAGCTGAAGATACTTAGGATTTTAGTTTCCTCAAAACATATTTAAAATCTGGCAAGAATATTAACGATCGCCTCTACAATTTCAAGATAGGTTTGAAGTATGTAGTTGATCTTTAGATAGAAGAACGTCTAAGAATTACCTAACTGAGCTTAAGGGAATTTATAGTTACCTCGGGGCGAAAAAATAGAAAAATATTGTAAACCCCAGCCGATATGGGCGATCGCGCACTACAGAAGTTTAACTCGTAGCTGTTTTATTGATGTTGGAGCGAAATAATGTCAGTCGAATCCAATAATACTATTCAAAATGCCAACGATAGTGGCGTAAGTTCTGAGACTGAACGCTCGACTGTGCTGAACGGTGCAATCGATTTTGGCAATGATGTCGATCTCTACTTATTTCAGGCAGACGAAGGAGAAAAGGTAATTCTTGATCTTGATGCTAATGAATCCGGCTCTGCTTTAGATGGCAGGCTACGCCTATTTGATAGTTCGGGTAACGAAATCGGCAATAATGACGATCGTCCCGCTCCAGGAGAAGTATCTAGTTTAGATCCCTTTCTGAGCTTTACTGCCAGTAGTTCTGATAATTATTATGTAGGGGTCAGTGACGTTTCTAACTCCGACTACGATCCGAATGTAATTAGTGATGAAGCTAGTATTCAGGTAGTTATCGGGGAATATAGTTTAGAGATTTCTCTGGTCGATTTGGCAGAAACGAGAACAACAATTGATCCAGACTTAGATCCAGATGGAACGATCGCAAACGCTACTTCTTTAGAATTAATCAACCCTGAAGACAAGGTAATTCTGGATGATTTGATTGATACTGATGTGGATCTAGATTTATATCAGGTGGAGTTAGAGGCGGGAGAAGTACTGACTATCGATATTGATACGCAGGCAGAATCTGACTTAGACTCGCGACTCAGACTATTTAATGCTGTGGGCAATGAGCTAGCAAGTAGCGACGATGATGCTGCTCCAGGAGAAGAAGAACTTAGTCTCGATCCGTTTCTGGCTTTTACCGCCAGTATTGCAGGAGATTACTATGTTGGCGTGAGCGAGTTTTCTAATTCTGATTACGATCCAGTCGATGGGGTTGAGGGCGATGCAGCGGTAGATATTGCGGGGGAATATACCCTCGAAGGAAGTATTTCTGGAGAAAAACCAGAAGAACCCACACCAGCCGAGCCAGCTATTGAACAGAATAATACCATTGCCAGTGCGATCGCCACGGGGCTAGATGATGTCGGCTTGACAACCTTTAGTAATGCAATTGAACCGATCGCCGATGTGGATTTGTATGAAGTTCAGCTAGATGCAGGACAAGGGCTGATTCTTGACATTGACGCAGCGGAACTATTACCGCCCTCAGAATCAGTTTCTGGTCTAGATTCTCTGCTACGTTTATTTGATGCGGAGGGGAATCAAATTGCGATCGCTGATGATGTTCCAGCGCCAGGAGAGGAATTTAGCTTAGATTCTTTTTTGAGCTTTGCTGCCAGCAGTTCGGGAAAATATTATGTGGGAGTTAGCAGTCTGATTAACGCCGATTACGATCCGATAACGGGAGATGGTGCTGATCTAGAAACTGGCAATACTGGTGAATATAATCTCGATATCGAGATTGTCGAAGTCGTGGCTATCGATACCGATCCTGATAATACAATTCCAGAAGCGATCGCTACAGGGCTTAATAGCGGAGAATCAAAGATCTTTAGTCAGGCGATCGAACCTGAAACAGATGCGGATTTATATCAGGTGCAGCTAGAGGCGGGAGACAATTTACTTCTCGACCTAGATGCCAATCAGCTTGGTTCTGATTTAGACGCAAGATTGAGGCTATTTGATGCTGCGGGTAATGAATTACTGAGTGTTGATGATGCTGCTGCGCCGGGAGAAGAGTTTAGCTTAGATCCGTTTCTTACTTTCACTGCTGAATCAGCGGGAGATTATTACATAGGAGTTAGCGACTTTAACAATGCGCAATACGATCTGAACCAGGGTATTACTAATTTATCTCAACCTGTGGGCAGTACAACAGGAAGTTATGAGCTAAAGATTAAAATTGCCACAGACGATTTCTTCGTGCCAATTTTCGCTAGTTTTGACCGGGTGATTGGCACAGATAATTCTGATATTCTGTTCGGGAATGCCGAAAGTACTTTTATTGATGCTCTCGGTGGCGATGATATTGCTACAGGCGCTAGTAATGATGATTATTTTGTCGGTGGTGCGGGGAACGATATTCTGAGTGGCAATAATGGTGATGATACTTTGATTGGTGGTTCAGGCTTTGACTTCTTATCGGGAGGAGAAGGTAACGATCTGCTTCGAGGAGATGAAGATAGCAATATTTTGTTTGGCGGTTCAGGAGCAGATATATTTGCGATCGCCGAACAGGGAAATAATACTATTGTGGATTTTGAATCAGGTATCGATCAATTACAGCTTTTAGGTAATCTTAGTTTTGCCGACCTAACTTTTGAAGATGTGGCAGGTGGCTCTGGGGTGGTTATTTCATCTGATTCTAGTGCAGGTATTACGACGGTTCTGGCTATCAGCAGTGATAGTTTATCCACAGCCGACTTTATTTGAAGACTAACAAAGACTAAAAAAGCGATACCTGCCCAATATGTTGTTTATATTTGATTACAGCCAAGGAATTTCATCTCTACTGCTGCTCATCTTCAAGGGTTTCGAAAGCCATTTTTAAACTTTGAACCATACAGTTTAGGGATTTAGCAAAAACTCCAATTTCATTTTTACTGCTCTGATCGAATTCAATATTTAAATTGCCTCTACTTATTTCGTTAGACAGAGTAGCCATGCTTCTGATTGGTTGAAGAATAGATGTGCGTAGAAATATATTGATTAGAGCGATCGCCGCAAAAAAAACAGCAGCCACAATTCCCAATACGATCAGTTTTAATTGATTAGCTGCTTCGTATACTTTACTCGCTGGGAT
>JBCBEA010000291.1:0-5673 GCA_038529195.1 Cyanobacteria bacterium J06600_6 | reverse complement strand
ATCAAACCCTTTTTCCATAATACTTTCAAGACTTTTATTGATTTTTTGTCCTGTACTTAGAGCTACACTACATACTTGGTCTTGTAATTCATATTGAACCTTTTAACTAATATCTTTTCAAAATGTATCTACTGAAAGTGTTGCATAATTAACATCCCATTTTTTGTTTTGTTCCAACAGTGTTGTTGCATCTTGCTGGGAAAGCGGCTTGGCAAAGAAATAGCCCTGCCCATATTCACAGTTAAACTGATGTAATATATCCTGCTCAACTCTAGTTTCAATGCCTTCCGCAATTACATCCATGCCCAATCGGTGTGCCAAAATCACAATTGTATTAACAATATCTTGATTTTTTGACCCTTGGCTCATATTGCTAACAAAAGAACGGTCTATTTTTAAAGTATCAGTAGGGAAACGATGCAGATAGCTAAAAGAAGAAAAGCCAGTACCAAAATCATCCATACTAATCTTGATGTTGAGATTTTTTAATTCATGCAGTAGATCAATTGTATTTTCGACATCATCCATCACCATACTTTCTGTAATTTCCAGCTTGAGATTTGCCCCTGGCAATCCAGTGAGAATCAGTGTTTCCTGAACTTGGGCAATTAGATCGGCTTGGGAAAACTGCCGACTAGAAAGATTGACGCTCATTACCACGGATGCTGCATTAGGATATTGTTCGCGCCACTGCTGCATCTGTTGGCAAGCGCTACGCAAGATCCAGTCTCCCATTGGTACGATCAAACCTGTTTCTTCGGCAACGGGAATAAAAGCCCCAGGAGAAACGAAACCGCGAGCTGGAGATTGCCAACGTATTAAAGCCTCAAATCCTTTAAGTAGACCAGTTTTGAGGTTGACTATCGGCTGATAATACAGCTCAAACTCTTGATTCTTAATTGCCTGATTTAAATCTGCTTCTAGCTGTAGCCTTTTTAATGCCTGTTCATGCATTTTAGTGGCAAATATTTTATGCCGACTTTTGCCTGAAGCTTTTGCCCGATACATTGCTGTGTGGGAAGCCTGTAACAACTCTTGTGACTGAAAATCTTCTCCCGCAGCGTTGAACACTAAACCAATGCTTGCAGAAGTGAAGATCTCTTGTTCTTGCAACTTATAGGGAATAGCCAGCACCCGATCTAGCTGATTGGCTAACTCAATTGCTTCTGCTGTATCTAGATCGGTTTTGATCGCGATCGCAAATTCATCAGCTCCAACCCTGGCTAAAATGGCTTTAGAACTAATATTTGCCTGAAGTCTTTTAGTCGTTTCCCTTAAAATGCGATCGCCTGCTTGAAACCCCAAACCATCATTGATCAGCTTGAAGCGATCTAAATCAAGACACAGAATAACAATAAAACCCGCTGATTTATTTTTCTGCTGGAGCTCCTTCAACTGCTTTGCAAACAGTGTACGATTGGGCAAACCTGTAAGTGAATCGTAAAAGAAACTATATAGAGCCTTGTATCCTAAAACACTGGCGATAGTAATCGTAAAGCTAATTCCTGCAGGCACTAAGGGAATCCAGCCCGTAAATGTAAAGGCGGTTACGCAAATAATAATTAGAATACCGATTCCGCCGATACTCCAGGTAATAATAGTAACGGGATGTCTTAATTTCCAGACTATACCAATGGCAATCAGTGACCAGACCCAAACCCAAATTCCTTCGATCCATTCTGACCAAAACCAAAATAGAGCAGCATCATCTAAAACAACATTCAGAATTTGGCTGGTCATCTGAGCATGAGCTACCACCCCAGGCATCAAACTATTGGAGCCTTGGTTGTAAGGAGTTGGCAAAATATCCTTGACACTAGGAGAAGTCGCACCAATCAGGACTATTTTGTCTTCGATCCAGCTAGGATTGACTTTGCCCTCTAAAACCTCAGTTAGAGTAACTCGTCGAGCGATATTTGGTGATTTATAGTTAATCAGAATTTGTTGCCCAGGAGTTTCTGAGGGGTGAAGCTGATATCCTCCCGAATTAGCCTCTAAATCCCAAAACTTTTTCTGACCAATTTGGATAAAACCCGGTCCAGTCTGAAATTCTAGCTGACGCTCTTCTAAATACTTGAGACTGAGGCGTAAAGAAAAAGAATACATTTCCTGAATGACTTCGGAGTCAGGCTGAAAAAACTCAACATACATTAGGTTTCGACGCAAAACATCATCACCAATATCAGCCACAATATCGTTAAAACCAATTTGTTCAGGACGAATTCCAGGTGGAGCAGAAACACCATTTTCGCCATTCCCGATTAGCTCAATTACTACTACATTATCTTTGTATAATTCTTGCCTTAAAGCTTGAGTGCCAGGAGGATAAGCAACCTCTCGATATAAATCAAAGCCAATGACTCTTGGTTTAAAAGACTGTAGTTTTTTTAGCAATTCGGCAACGGTTCGATCTTTAAGCGGATAGCTATTCTGCTTCTCGATATCTTTATCCGTGATTTCAACTACTAGCAATCGCGGATCGGTTTTGTCTTCATTCTGGAGATTAACCATCCAGTCATAGGCTAATAGCTCTAGTGTTTGCAACGCTCCTAAGCGTCTAATCCCCATAACAGCGATCGCAATTAAAATCGTCAGCGCCAATAAAGAATATTTGTATGTACCAAGCCAATTTTTGGTCTGAATAAAGTTTGTGTATTTATTTTTGAAACTATTAAGAGTAAATTTCATTAGTCAAGAGATAGCAGTAAAAATAATTTGGTAATTAATTGATTTTTGTGGGCAATACTACGTAATAAAAGTGTATTTGTAGATCTAAATAAGTAATATTATTTAAGTGTCAAAGAATAGATATAAAAATTTCCT
Organism: Cyanobacteria bacterium J06600_6; assembly: GCA_038529195.1. GTDB lineage: Bacteria > Cyanobacteriota > Cyanobacteriia > Cyanobacteriales > Xenococcaceae > Waterburya. The sequence continues at coordinate 2,850 of JBCBEA010000291.1, read as the reverse complement.
TCAAGTATAGTTGAACTTGATTAATATGGCGCTTGCAATTAATAGTAGATACAATGATAGAGCTTTGAAAAATAAATTATGTTTTCGATAATATAGATAATGTTAAACGTAAAATATTTACCAAATAAATTTACGCGCTTATTTTCTTTAGCTATAGTTTTAAACTCAGTTTTTTTGGCGTTGGCTGCCCCTGTGAATGCTCAACGCCGATCGCAAAGAACTAGAGTCTCCGATTATGGCTTGCCAACTCACCGTCGAGATGGTGGTAGTAGAGGTATTAAAGACAGCTGCGTTGCTAGTGCCAAAGCTCAAAACTTAATGGCGCTAATTCCTGAAAAAAGTGTTGGTATAAACGTTTCCAAATCGCCTAAATTGTTTTTCTATGTGCCAGAAGTTGATAATCAAAGTACATTAGAATTCGTGCTACGCAATGAACAAGATCGGCTCATCTATGAAGCTTTTCTCGCAACCGAAGGCAACGGCATCATGAGTATAGAAGTTCCTGCTGATGTCACTGCAAGCTTATTAGAATCAGATCAAAACTATCACTGGTATTTATCCATGATTTGTAACGATCAACAGCGTTCTCGCGATATTGTCGTTGAAGGCTGGATGCGCCAAGAAACAATTAACTCTGCTACTCAGAAAAATTTGAATAATGCTAGTTTGGCAGAGAAAGCAGAAGTCTACCGCCAAGAAGGATTTTGGTTTGACGCTTTATCTGTTTTAGCCGAAAATCCTGAGGCACTAAGGAAACAAAGTCGGGAACGTCAGAAATGGTCAGAAATGCTAAGTTCGGTTGGCTTGAGAGATTTAGTATCAGAGCCATTTATTGAAGCACAGCTAGTTGATAACCCGATCAAATAAATAGTTTTAGTTAGAAGAATATCTAACTTTTAATCGAAAGCAAAAGCTGGAACTGTCGAGGATTTAAACTTCTTTGCCTTCCAGCTTTTTTTTTGCGATCGCTCCAAAAGCCAAACTGAATCTTGTGGATTTTATGCTCATATCCTCTTCAATTGCCGATCTAGACTGACCTTCGTTTAGCTTAATCTATAGACTTTTGGTGTCATACCAGTAATCTGTCTGAACTGTTTGCTCAAATGGCTGTGACTGCTAAAACCACACTCTAAAGCAATATCGATAATCAAGCGATCGCTCTTTTTCAATAATTGCTTGGCTCTTTCTATTCTTTGTTGACTTAAATATTGATGGGGTGTCATTCCCATTGATTGTTTAAAGAGACGACTAAAATGAAACTGGCTCATGTCTAGTAGTTGTGCCAAATCTACTAGTTTAATATTCTGATCTAAGTAAGCATCGATGTAATCCAAAATCTGACCTAATTGGCGAGTTGGCAAACCGCCTTCGTAGATAGGTAGTCGAGGTTTACGAGTGGTGTGATGCCTCAGTAAGTTTACTGCCAAAACATTCGTTAAAGAATCAAGGTAAAGTCCGTTATCAAAATTGTTTTGTTGATGTTCAGCAAACAACATCATGGCGATCGCTTCTAACTGAGAATCTCTAACTTGAAATGCGGGCAACAACTCAATTCGATCTGGATCGCGATCTAAGGTTTGTTCGGCAATAGCCTTGATAAATTGAGAATTTAGCTGAATCTGCAAACAGTTTTCTTCATCTCCCCAACGCACAAATAAAGGAGTGTTGGCAGGAGTTATCAAAATTTCTCCTCTTTGATAAAAACCTGTATGAGTTTTGCCATCTTGAATCTGCACGTATTCAATTGGACGGGAAGCGAGAGACATAAACAGTGTGTGTTCCCCTTCAAAACAACAGCTACCTTCTCCAACAGAATTTTGTAGATGTTCGAGTTTAATATTTTCCCAGTCTTGAGCTGAATTGTGTAATTGAATGGCAGGATTATTCACCGCAAATAGATGTTCCTATCCCAACTGACCTCGATCATAAGTTTAAATCATCAGCATTTTGGAAATTGTAAACAATGTTGCGATCGCATGATGCTCGATGTCCAGATTGTAAAAAAAATCGATGTTCTAAAAAACCGATCGCAAGATTGTTATAGTCCAACAAGAATTTGATAGTTGAGATTTTTGAGTCACTCTAAGCTGAAAGTGTTCGAGTTTAGGAAACAAGAAATCATGAAACTAGTAATTTTTGGTTCGACGGGAAGCATTGGCACTCACGTTGTAAAACAAGCATTAGACCAAGGACACACAGTAACGGCATTTGTCCGTAATCCCGATAAGTTAAACCTTCAACATCCTCATCTCAATATCTTTACTGGGGATGTGATGAATCCCGTTTTAGTAGAAGAGGTAGTAATCGGTCATGATGCTGCGATCTGTATTCTCGGATCGGGCAAAAAACTCTCTGGCAATGTGCGATCGCAAGGTACAAAAAACGTCATCCAAGCATTAGAAAAAGCAGGAATTAAAAGATTCATCTGTCAGTCCACTCTCGGTGCAGGAGATAGCTGGAGTAACCTAGATTTTTATTGGAAATATATAATGTTCGGCTTTCTTTTACGCAAAGTATTTGCTGACCATCAAATACAAGAAGAATACGTCCGACAAAGCGACCTTGACTGGACAATTATTCGCCCATCAGCTTTTATTGACGGGACTCGCACGGGTAAATATCGTCACGGTTTTCCCAGCAGCGATCACACTACAAGCTTAACTATTTCTCGTCCAGATGTAGCTGATTTTATTCTCAAGCAACTTAGCGACAATACCTATTCAGGCAAAGCAGCCAGCTTATCTTACTAAAAATATTTTCAATACTTTGGAGTGGAAACATGATGACTATTGTAGAAAATTTGCTTCTACCGTTGATTTTTGTGGTAACTGTTGTTGGTACTGTGGGTAG
>JBCBEA010000290.1:0-5684 GCA_038529195.1 Cyanobacteria bacterium J06600_6 | reverse complement strand
TTACTAAATAATTATTGCAATCCTTAATTCCCTTAAACTCTTTCTATAGATAGAGTTTATCTGATTCTTTTCTTTGATATGGAAGGTTTAAAAAGAGCTGGAAAACCAGGAAAATCTCCGGCAGATAAAGTTCACTTTCCCCTGATTAAGATTGAACGCACTTATCTTGGATTTAATCTCCGCCTATTTCCACCAGCTTACCAATGTTGAAATCTATTTTGACCCAACCTTTGAGACGGCGCAGGTTATCCAAAAGCAACAGAGGAATCTGCCAGTTATGGAGCATCAAAAAAGGTAAAGGATCGTCGGCAGTAAGAATTGCGTCGGTTCCTTGACTAATTTTTTGCCACCAGGCATTTAATTCTTTGAAAGATCTGATGCTCAAAAATCTCCAAAGTTCATGATAAGTCCAGTAAGTAGCCTTACTATCGGCAAGAGGTGTAATTGGTGCGTCTCCTGGTTCACCATCTGTCAGATAAGCATTAGCTACTCCAGGATGATCGTGGAACATAGTGATAGCGGAATGAAGACGGGGATTGCATTCAATCGGATAGACGGTGCCATCTTCTGTCTGAATCATGTCAAAACAAACCTGCCCCGTGAGATTCATTTTCTCGATAAAAGTAGCCACCCACTGATAAATGGCTGGATTATCAACTTGGTCGTAATTAACCTGAAAAGGAGATGATTCTGAACAGCAATGCAGTCTTATTTTTCCCTTACGAGCGGTAGCATGGAAACAATATTCTTGCCCGCGAATAAACTCCTGCATCACCCAAGGCTTTGATTCACTGATTGGTAAACTGCGCACATATTCTGACATTTCAGGAAAAGGCAGGCGAGTTAAGTCCAGTCTGAGTACGGAATCGTAAGGAATACTTTTGACGATATATTTACTACCGTCACTGGCAAAATCAAAATCTAAAATTTGTTGCGGATCGGTAATCCGAAATACTTTCGGTGCGGATAAACCAAACTCTCTGGCTTTAGAACAAAAGGCGTGTTTATCGTCTAAGATGATTGTCTCTTCTGGATCGAGATGGAGAGATTCGCAATATGGCTCTAAAGCTTTTTTCGCTAGAGAATCATAGTAGCTAGCGATTGGGCTAGATACGGGAATAAAAAGATCGATATTTTTTGCCTTGGCTATATCTACTAGCGCCTGACAGTAAGCCTCTGGCTCTTTTTCGGGTACGGGAACGGTAAAAAAACCCTTAACAGCCCGAGAAAAACGATGTCCCGACAGCCAATATTTATGAGTTTCTACCAGATATACGTCGTGACCATCACGATAAAACGATCTGGCTAGCTGTAAAGCTTTGGTCATTTTTGCTCCTGTAATCAGAATGCGCTTTTTTTCTAAGGCAGGAGTGGAAACAACTTCTGATTTTTTCTGGAACATACTGCTAACTATCGACACAAGAACCATTCCTAAATTAAAAGGAAGTAATAGCGTCAGTAACGTCAGAGTAACCAAATTTTTAAAGATCGCCGAACTGCTTGATGATGTTTGTGTCATGTTTTCAGTGCGTAGAGACGCAATATGCCACGTCTCTACAATGATTATTTACGTTCAATTAGAGTTAAGCCTTTAAGGATTGGGATTATAGCGGTCTGCATTTCAATATCAAGCAAGGAAAAAATTGCCCTTGAGCGAATAGTTTGTTTAGTCATCACCCAAGCCATAGTTGATGCCTGTACTAATGAGTAACGCTAACAGCTGTATTGATTATTTACGCTTGATTAGGGTTAAACCATCACGGATCGGTATCATTACCTGTTCGACGCGAGGATCTTCCGTCACAAACTGATTGAAACGAGCGATCGCCTTACCATTTTCAGTAGATTCTGATGATAGATAGGGTTGTCCCTGCATCAGAGTATTATCGACACAGATAAAGCCGTCAGGAGCCAGCAACTCGGTGTCTAGTAGCAGATTGAGATAATCAATATAACCACCTTTGTCGGCATCAATAAAGGCTAAGTCAAAAGATTTTCCTGCTGTGACAAGTTCCCGCATGGTTTCAATTGCAGGCGCAATTTTTAGCTCTATTTTTTTGCCATGTTCGGAGAAGTCAAAACATTCACGGGCAAACTCTGCTGCGTATTTATCTACCTCACAGGCAACTAAACAACCGTCTTCTGGTAGGGCTTCGGCGATCGCCAAAGCTGAATAGCCGGTGAATACGCCAATTTCTAGTACCTGCTGGGATTTACTGATCGCCACCAGCATTTTTAACAGCTGTCCTTCTAGATGCCCTGAAAGCATCTCCTGCTCCAACGCTTTTACGGTTTCGCCGTCGTCAAAACGCTTTGTCCAGTCTTCTGATTGGGTTCGTTTAGTTAGATTGGCTAAGGCTGGTGACTCAGGAGTTGTACAGCCTTCTATGTAAGGTTCTAAACCCGCAGCTAATTGGTATGCTTTGTCCAATGAAATTTTAAAGCTATCTGAAACCGACTCAGTTTTGGCTGCATCGACAATTTGTTCCAGCTTTTGAACCAATATTCCCCCAGGAGTTACTGGTCTGGGTGCTGTCCTAGTTTCTGACTGAGAACTGCTTTTAAGGTTGGCATTGGGCGTATTTGCTGTGCTGACCACGATTAGTTATTGTTTCCCCATTTGATGATTTTTGCATTGCTATTTTTGTCAGTTTCAAGACTTACTCTACATCTTCAATTTTGCAGCATAAATTGCGCTTAAATGCCGCTATCTTTCAAGACGATCAGCAATCAGAAACCTATAAAAATAGCTATTAAACTATGAAATTAGCTGTTGCTCAGATTAAATAGTCACAAATTTTCCTTAATCAAAACCACTTTCTTTTTTCACCAATTGCAGACGGTATCTAGAAACTTTTATCATTCACTAACAGTTATGTTCTGATTCCATCTTTAGGCTTCGAAAGCTATTTTGACCTTTTAGACTTGGCACGTCCTATTTATTTGACTATAAAACAACAGGTGCAATTGTTAACAAAAATTCTAGTAGATTAAAGACTAGTAAACAGTTTTTTGTTGATTGATTGATCCACACAAATTATTCTGTTTCCAGCAACTTCTGACTATGAGTATCCGTATGTAGTCATAATCGAGTAGAATTGCTCGCTAGTCTTTGATGTGATGCGTAGCTATAACAACACATGTCCACTTACTCTTTTATTAAAGCAAGTTTGCTTCTGGTAAGTTATCATAAATTGTTAATTAATGTAAATATTACCTTAATATTGGTATAAAAAACTAAAATAAGCGCAGTTTGTATTGACAAAAAAAGTTTATATTATTTGGTTGATGCGCCAAAATTAGAAAAGCAGCCTGAAAATTAGATCCAACAAGAAAATAATTTATCGGCTGCAGTTACCTATTTATATAAATCTTGGCAACGTCAATGGGTTAGCGATCGCCTAAAGCTAGACGAGCCTGTTCGCGATCATCAAAATGAATTTTCTCTGTGCCCAAGATCTGGTAATCTTCATGCCCTTTGCCGGCAATTAACACTCCATCACCTGGTTGAGCATTTTTAATTGCCGTAGCGATCGCCTTTGCCCGATCGCCAATCACCAGCGGTTCGATGGTATCGGGAATACCGGCAACGACATCTTTGAGTATTTGCTCGGGATTTTCGGTGCGAGGATTATCGGAAGTTACTACTGCAACATCCGCTAGTTGCGCTGCAATTTTGCCCATCAGAGGACGCTTTGTGCGATCGCGATCGCCACCACAGCCAAAAACGCAGATCATTTTGCCACTAATAAAGGGACGTGCAGCCTTAAGTAGGTTCTCTAAACTATCGGGAGTATGAGCATAATCGACAATCACATTAATATCCTGATTTGAGCCTGACTGTACCCGTTCCATTCTGCCTGGAACCCCGGTAAAATTAGGCAGACACTCGGCAATTAAGCTTAGATCTACCCCTAAGTTCAAAACGGCTCCAACCGCTGCTAAAAGATTAGCTAAATTAAACTGACCAACCAAAGGCGAATTAAAAGCAATTTCTCCTTGAGGAGTATGCAAAACTCCGCTAACCCCTGTTGGCTGATAGTCTAAATCGGTGGTGTATAAGTCAGCACTGCGATCGCTAACGCTATATGTCCAGACGCGAGCGCGATCGCGATCGTTGATTAAACGCTGACCATAGGGATCATCAAGATTAATAATTGCTTTTCCCTGTAGATATTCAGGACTAAACAGTAAAGACTTTGCCTGAAAATAGTCTTCCATATCCTGATGATAGTCCAGATGATCTTGGGTTAGATTAGTAAAGACTGCTACCTCAAACTTGCAGGCTTTCACTCGTCCCTGTGCTAAAGCGTGAGAGCTAACTTCCATGACTGCGTACTGATTATCAGCCTCTACTGCTTCAGCCAATTGAGACTGCAACTCCACCGCAAAAGGAGTCGTGTGACTAGCAACTTTACTATATCCTTGCCAGCGAGTGTAAAGAGTTCCCAGCATCGCGGTTGGCTTTTTAGCTGCTAGCAAAAAGTACTCGATTAAATGACTGGTGGTGGTTTTGCCATTTGTCCCCGTAACTCCCACCATACCTAGTTCACTGGTAGGATAATCATTAAAAGCAGCAGCGATCGCGCTACAGGCAGCAATTATATTTTCGGTTTGGATAACACAGGCACTCTCATTCGGAGGCTGTTTTTGTGCTGCACTAGGAGTAATGATGGCTGCGATCGCTCCTTGTCCCATTGCTCCCCCCCAAAATTCTCCGCCGTCTACCCTCGTCCCGGGCATGCCAATAAATAAATCTCCTGGCTTACAGGCATGGGAGTTCGTACAAACTTGATTTACCTCCAGATCCAAAGCATCGTGTTCTGATGGCTGGAGATTGGCTTTAGCTAATAATTCGCGCAGCTTCATAGTGTTCATCTAGGTAAATGCAGTTTTATGTACATATTTTGGACACTGTTTTAACCTAAGATTGTTAAATTTTTCTGTAACATCTGCTCTAGTTTGGCAACGCTAGCGCGGGGAGATATACGGGGCAAGGGTTTTTCTTCATTGACTATCTTTTGGCAAAGCACAGGAATTTCGTATTGATAGGCTAAAAACCAATCTTCACGGGTTGTGATGTTGCGTACTTCTAGTTCAAATTCAATTTGACGAACTTGCTTTAGTTTTGACTGCAACCCCTCGCATAAATGGCAGCCTGGTTTGCTATACAGAATCAGTTGCATTTTTTTTATTATATTTAGCATCATACTTTGAAGATACTAGCAAAATTGGTTTATAGGCTTGCAGTTTAGTTAAGTATATTTATAATTTAAGTGCAACTATCTGTCTGCTGTTGCGATTAATATAATTTCTGTTTAGCTTTACAATTTTTTTTAGGATATCAATAAATAAAGTTGATAAACTTCATTAATATTTTAATCGGCAAATTGCAATGAAAAATTGCAATTGCAATTCAAGCAATTATTCATAATAGATGCAATACAGGCAATAAAACATGTATTCAAAACTATTTATTCTACTCTTAGACTATTTTGAAGGTTGACAAAAGCCATGGTCATTGGGCAATAATAAAGAAAAATAAATTCAGACTAATAACTCTACACGCTCATTATCTATATTTTTCATATTAGTAAATATAGATTTAATCTGTATTTTATGTAAATAAATAGATTCGAAAACGGCAAACAAACCAATAATCAATTGTTATTTAAGATCATTAA
>JBCBEA010000289.1:0-5686 GCA_038529195.1 Cyanobacteria bacterium J06600_6 | reverse complement strand
GTATAATCAGCTACTTTTTAGCATGATAAAACCTATGATAGATATTAATAAAAAAAACTTTGTTTAGTATCGGTATAGTCAATATAAATATTAAGTGTGGTAATGAGTAGTATGTCAAAACTCACGGTCGAACAAGAATTTAATCTCAGAAGATTTGCCGACCAGACCAAAGTCCTCTCTCAACAGCAAGCTCAGGAATTGGTAATTGAGCTACAACGGCAGATGATGATTAAAGATAATTTATTTAAGCAGCTAATTAAGCAAGAATGGAGATTATAGACTCCATTTTGCAGTAAGAATATTTTTGTCAGGTCCTGGACTTTCGATTTGCATTTCGCACAAATTACTAGAAGCGATCGCTTTAGCAAAGAATAGGTGATCTTAAATAAAATAAGCCAGAAAAAAAGCCTGACGATTATATTCTGCATTTACAGAGCGCCAGACTTTGATTGGGTAATTATTTTAAAGAAATTTTGGTGTACAGCTAACCTATTTATTCAGTCGCTTCTACTGCTTCAATCTCTATTTTATTTTCATTTGTTTTGGAATTTTGCTGTTCGAGAATTCTTTGCTGCTGTAGCAATTTAAAATCCGATGCTGAGTTACTAAGCTGTGTCTGAGATTCTTCGCTAAATTCCGCAGCACTGCGTCCGTTTGTTTGTTGAGCGCGATGCATGATGTCTAAAGGATCTATCCCTGATGGCGTATCGCCATAAACACCACTGCCTTTTTCATTGGACTGATAGCCTTCATCCGCACCATATTGAGCGGTTGCCGAAGTGCTAAAGCCCGCTATCAGAGTTAAAGCTAACCCCAAGCTTAAAGCAATCGGTTTAAACAGATTATTTTTAATCATAAACTACACCTCACTATAAAAATTCTAGATTATTCTCAGGCAAAACGGCGACGTAGTAGAGGCTGAATTGCTAATAAAATTAAAGCGTCAAACGCCAACAATACTAGGATAACAGCACTAAAACTAAACCCAAACCAGGGAGTATCCATGACGATACTGTTGATTGCCCAATCTGCATGTCCATAAATATAGCGAATTGGTTCGATCGCATAGGTTAGAGGATTGAGGCTCGCAATTACCTGAAGCCAGCCAGCCATAAATCTTAGGGGTGCAAGGGCAGTACTAGCGAACAGTAGCGGTAAGTTAGTGACAAAAATCACCGCCAACAGTTCAATATGACCAGGAAGGGCAAAGGCTAAACCAAGACTCAAGGCTGTAACTCCTAAGACAATCAGAAACACAATTAAAGCGATCGCACTTAATCCGGCAATTCCCGGAAATCCTGCTCCCAAAATCGCGCTGGCAAAAATAATTACGGCGGTCTGAATAAAACTCAGGGCAATTATATATACCGTTGAAGCTGCCACAATTGAGTAGCGAGAAGACAACGGCGCAACCAGCAAACGGTTCAAGAAACCGAATTCGCGATCAAACATGATTGGCAATCCTGCATTTAATGCTCCCGAAAAAGCAGTAAAAACAATTACTCCTGGGGCAAGAAATTTAGCGTAACTTAAGTCATCACCAAACAACCCTGAGGGAGCTTTGCTAAACAGCGCACCAAATAAAACCAGCCACATAAAGGGCTGAATAATTCCAGCAACTAAGCTTGAAGGACGACGCTGTAGCTGAATAAATAGACGTTGAGTGAGGGCGAATGTTTCCTGAATAAAATCACCCAAAGAACTTTGTTCGATATTTTGCCCGCTAATACTAGGATTGGGGGCTAAAGCTGACTTGATTTTGCTACTAGATATTGTCATTTTTTTATCGTGTTGAGCAGTAAGTTTGTTGGTTAGGTAAGAGGAGAAAGGGAAAGGGTTAAAGGGAAAAGGGAAAAAAGCCAATAGCTGATAGCGCGGAGGCTTTGCCTCCCAGTCGTCTGACGACGATCTGCACTTCGTGCTGCGCTACGAGAAAACAAATCACCGATCTTGCCGATCCCTGCTAAACGATCATTTCATCATCTGCTTTTTCTCTTTTTTAAGATCTCTACTGCTGGAGGCTGCTATCTCTGCGTCCATAATGGTTTGTCCTGTGGCTGCTAGATATACGTCATCGAGGCTAGGACGAGACTGCGCCAAGCTAAAGGTGGGAAGCCCGACTTCTGCTAAAGACTGTTCGATTTGACTTAGGGAACTTTGACCCGATTTGACAATTAAGTTTAAGGAATTTCCCTGAACCGAATTGATAATTACTTCTTCGACAAAGGGTAAAGATTCTAATATATGCTTGGCTTTATCAGCTTCTGCATCGCTGGTAAATTCCCTGATTCTGAGGGTAACGCGATCGCCCCCTAACTTATCTTTCAATTCGGACGGTTTTCCCTCATCAATCACCACCCCTTTATCAATAATCGCCAGGCGATCTGCTAAAGCGTCAATCTCTTCTAAATAATGACTGGTGATTAGTACTGTTGTTCCTGCCGAGCGCAATTCCTGCAAAAATTTCCAAACCACCATGCGACTTTCGATATCCAAACCGACGGTAGGCTCATCCAAAACCAAAACTTCGGGCTGATGTAATAAACCTGCTGCGAGGTCTAAACGCTTGCGAATCCCCCCTGAGTAAGTGCCTGTCTTATTGTCGGCATATTCTTCTAAGCCTAATACTTCAATTAGTTGAGCAATGCGATCGCCAATTGCTTTGGAGGGTAAATGATAGAGTGCTGCCTGTAACTTTAATAACTCCCTACCCGTTAAAACCTTATCAATTGCGACTTCTTGGGCAACATAGCCCAAGCGCTGTCGAACTATTTTGGGGTCGGCGATCGCGTTAACCCCGCTTACTTCTATTTTGCCTGCATCGGGTTTTGCTAGGGTACACAAACAGCGGATAGTCGTAGTTTTTCCTGCACCATTAGGACCTAGCAAGCCAAATATCTCTCCTGGCTGGACGGTAAAGGAAATATCTCTTACCGCTTGGACATCACCATAACTTTTTTGGAGGTTTTCGATTAAAACGGCAGCAGCCATACTATTTAAAAATTGTTTTATCTATCTATCGAATTTAATAAACAGAATAGACCGAATCTATCTTTCCACTAAATCCATCTCTCTCTGTGTATTTCTATTATTGTAATAGTTCCTCTTGCTGTCGGATGTTAAATGATTACTAATTACTGACTGCCAAACGATTGAGCGACGTGCTTACCCCTGTAAATAAAGACAAATAGAGCCTTTCTAAGACTCAGATAGTCTTTTAAGATCCCCTGTTGACTATTGATTTGCGAAGCTTATCCTTTCGGGCTGTTAACTGTTGACTGAAAAGAAGGGTGGGTTTTGCTTTAAACTGTGAAGTGGCTCATTATAATTCAGGATAAGTTTATAGCAATGGAAATCGGGCAAAAAGTTAAAGTTTTTCGTATTAAAGATCGCGTAAATAGAGATGTCGCGGGAATGTTGGGCAAGATTGGAACTGTCAAAAACTACAAAATGACTGACGGTAGTGGTATTGGCGTCGTGGTTCAATTTGAAGACCGTAGTTCTACCTGGTTTTTTGAGGATGAAATTAAGCCCGCAAACTAGTCATAATAAATTAAATCTATAAGAGACTAAATTTTACATATGTCCTCGATCGTCACCTTTTTGGGTAAAGGCGGTACGGGTCGCACAATTAGCGCGATCGCAACTGCTAAAAAACTAGCTACAGAAGGCAAAAAAGTGCTTTTGGTGGGACAAGATCCCTCCCCTGCTTTTGGTTTGACTTTAGGAGCAACTCCCACAACCGAACCACAGGAAATTGGCGCTAACTTTGCCGTCATGCAGTTAAATTCTGCTGTCTTGCTAGAAAATAGCTGGGAACAAGTTAAAGAAATGGAAGCCCAATATTTGCGATCGCCCATTCTTAAACAGGTATACGGTCAGGAATTAGGCATTTTCCCAGGCATGGATCGAGCTTTGGCGCTGAATGCCATTCGCGAATATTATCAGAGTAATAAATACGACGTAATTATCTATGACGGGACGGGAGGCATCGACACTCTACGAATGTTTGGCATGCCCGAGATTTTAAGCTGGTATTTCCGCCGTTTTCGCGGTATTTTCACCGAATCAGATATTGTCAAAACTCTCTCTCCTTTTGTCCAGCCTGTCAGCAGCGCCATTTTTAACACTACTTGGTCAGCTAACGACATTACAGGTAATACCGATAATCCCGCCACGGAAATGCTAGAAGATGGGATGAAAGCCTTGAGTCAGGGGAACGTGATGGCTTATCTAGTCACGACTCCCGATCCAGTGGCGATCGCGACAGCGAAATATCTTTGGGGTAGCGCTCAACAGGTAGGTTTAGGAGTAGGAGGAGTTCTGGTCAATCGTGGTGAATCAGATACAGGGGAATTTGAGCCTCTCAGCGTTACTACTTTGCCAGATTATGACGGCAGTGATTGGCAGCCTTTGATAGACGGGTTGCCCGCAGCTATCGGTGGAAAAGTAGATGCTCCTAAAGCCACAGAATTTGTCATGGCAGAGCGCAAAGTAAAGGTATTCCTGCCTGGATTTGATAAAAAAGATGTCAAATTAACCCAATATGGCGCGGAAATTACGATTGAAGCTGGAGATCAGCGACGCAATATTGTCCTTCCTCCTGCGTGGCGTGGAAGCTCAGTCACAGGCGCAAAGTTTACCAATGGGTATTTGGAAGTAACGGTAGGGTAGGTAATTTATTTACGTAAATCGTAATTGACCGTTTTGGTCATGGGTCAGGGGTAAAGGTAAAAGGTTAAAGGGTAAGAGGTAAAATGACCGATTCGACAGAGAATACAGAGAACATACAAAAAGCTGATAATTCAGGGGATTCCAAAGCTCGTCAACTGCTGGGAATGAAAGGCGCAGCAGCGGGGGAAACTTCAATCTGGAAAATTCGCCTCCAGCTAATGAAACCAATCACCTGGATTCCTCTAATTTGGGGGGTAATCTGTGGTGCTGCTTCTTCAGGTAACTATACCTGGACGCTAGAAAACTTTTTGCTCTCTGCTGCCTGTATGCTGCTTTCGGGTCCACTGATGACTGGCTATACTCAGACCGTTAATGAGCTATACGATCGCGAGATTGATGCAATTAATGAGCCATATCGTCCGATTCCATCAGGCGCAATTTCTTTACCCCAGGTTAAAGTCCAGATTTGGGTGCTACTGGTTACGGCGATCGCTTTAGCCTACGGATTAGATCTGGCTACTGGTCACGAATTTCCGACTATTCTCTGTGTTGCTTTGGGTGGTGCATTTGTCGCCTATATTTATTCTGCCCCCCCATTAAAGCTCAAGCAAAACGGCTGGCTGGGTACTTACGCCTTGGGTTCGAGCTATATTGCCCTTCCCTGGTGGACGGGTCACGCTTTATTTGGCGAGCTTAACTGGACAATCGTGATTTTGACTTTGATCTATAGCTTTGCAGGTTTGGGTATTGCGATCGTCAATGATTTCAAAAGTGTGGAAGGCGATCGCGAGTTAGGCTTGAAGTCTCTACCCGTAATGTTTGGGATTACTACCGCCTCCTGGATCTGCGTCATTATGATTGACGTGTTTCAAATCGGCATTGCTGGCTATCTAGTCTCTGTCCATGAGAATCTCTACGCCACTATTGTCTTCCTGTTGGTAATTCCCCAAATTGTCTTTCAAGATATGTACTTTTTGCGCAATCCTCTAGAAAATGACGTTAAATATCAGGC
>JBCBEA010000288.1:0-5694 GCA_038529195.1 Cyanobacteria bacterium J06600_6 | reverse complement strand
GTAAGCAATACTATAATTTCAATATCGAACGTTGGTTAAAAGGCGATCCGACTCAACCCACTCCCCCCGCAGGTAGAAAAAAGGGACGCAATCATAAATGGATTCATTTAGACAATGAGGATATTATCTCAATGCCCGATAAGTGGGAATATCCTTGGTATGCTGCTTGGGATTTAGCTTTCCACTGCCTACCGATTTCCTCTATCGACCCAGATTTTGCTAAAAATCAGCTAGATATCATGACTAGGGAGTGGTATATGCATCCCAACGGTCAGATTCCTGCTTATGAATGGGCGTTTGGTGACGTAAATCCTCCCGTTCATGCCTGGGCAACCTGGCGAGTCTATAAAATTGAACAGCGAACTATGGGCAAAGGCGATCGCCCTTTCCTCGAAAGAGTATTCCAGAAACTGTTGCTTAACTTTACCTGGTGGGTCAATCGCAAGGATGCCGACGGCAGCAATATTTTTGAAGGGGGATTCTTAGGCTTAGATAATATTGGTGTCTTTGATCGTAGTTCGCCCCTACCCACGGGTGGTTATATCGAACAGTCCGACGGTACAAGCTGGATGGCGATGTACTCTCTCAACATGCTGACGATCTCTCTAGAATTAGCTTTGGAGAATCCCGTCTACGAAGATATGGCAACCAAATTCTTTGAGCATTTCCTTTATATTGCTGATGCCATGCTCCATATTGGCGATGATAAAACTCAGCTTTGGGATGAAGATGATGGTTTCTTTTATGATGTGCTGCATCTACCCAACGGCGAAAGAGTTCGTCTAAAAGTGCGATCGATGGTGGGACTGATTCCTCTATTTGCTGTCACTACCCTCGAACCAGAATTGCTTGACCAACTTCCTGGTTTTAAAGAAAGAGTAGAATGGTTTATTAGTAATCGTCCTAACTTAACCAAGAATGTTGCCTGCATGAGCCATGAAGGTACAGGAGCCAGAAGAATGTTGTCTCTTTGTGACGTGACTTTGGACAAGCATGAGTCAGAAGATGTCTTACGACGCATTCTCGAAAAACTGCTCGATGAGAATGAGTTCTTTAGCGACTATGGCATTCGCGCCCTGTCTCGTATCCACAAAGATAATCCCTACTCTTTCTATGTTGATGGTGATGCTAATACCGTAAGCTATGAGCCAGCCGAATCCAGCAGTGGTTTATTTGGCGGTAATTCTAACTGGCGGGGTCCTGTCTGGATGCCAGTTAATTATTTACTGATCGAATCCCTGCAAAAATTTCATCATTATCTAGGAGATGATTTCAAAGTCGAGTGTCCCAAGAATTCTGGTAAGATGCTCAATCTTTGGGAAGTATCATCAGAAATTTCTTCTCGCTTAATCAATATTTTCATGCCCCGTAGAACCGAACAGAGCGTTTCTCATCAGGGAGAGAGAGCCGTGTATGGCGCTACCGAAAAGTTCCAAAACGATCCCAACTGGAATCAATATATTCTTTTCTATGAGTATTTTCACGGGGACAATGGAGCAGGCATCGGTGCTAGCCACCAAACGGGCTGGACGGGAGTTGTGGCAAAGCTAATTCAACAGCAAGCTAAGTATACTGCTAGTGGTAAATCTCCTGAATTATGAAATTGCGATCGCAATTTGATCAATGCTTGGTAAGCAAAGTAAAGCTCTCTTAGACAACTAATATTGTCCCGAAAAATCCACCTACTGCCGATCGCTTATTTGCTAGTTTTTACTAGGGGTAAAATCAAAAAGTGTCTGATACAATCTATATGTATTCTAGATAACATTTTGTTTGAAAAGGTTGGAAACTAAGATGAGCTACAAAATAGATATTAAACAAGTTCCTGTCTTTTATACTCTTAATCTTGCAGGAGCTTGTTTACATGGTTGCGAGTCTTAATGTTTTATATTCTCAAAGATCTGATCTGCTGGCAATTCGGCAACGTTTTCAGAATCACCCTGCCGAACAGATTCTAATTCAAGTATTTTCTGGCTATATTCAAAAAGCAGAAATTGAGCGAATACTTATAGATTTGACCGCAATATTTCCCAAAACTGCAATTATTGGGACGACAACTGCAGGCGAAATCTTAGACGGCAGAATACAGGACAACACTGTCGTTATCAACCTATCTTTTTTTGAGTCAACAGTTGTAAAATCATCAATCGTTGATCGTTATGAAGACCTCTATTTAGCTGGTAAAATTCTTGCTCAGGATCTGGCGGAATCTAAACCCCAAGCTTTAATTTTGTTTGGCTGTAGCATCAGAAACGGCAATAAAATTGATGCGAGCCAGCTGTTAACCTCTCTCTACGAAGAATTACCCCAAACCGTAATTGCTGGAGGTCAAGCTGGAGATAATGGCAAAGGAATTATTACCTACGTCTTCACGGAAAATGGCATTGTTGATTTTGGCGCGGTGGCAGCTTCCCTGTCGGGGAAACACCTGCTGGTGAACAATAGCTATAACCTGAACTGGATTCCCATCGGTAAAAAATTGAAGGTGACGAAGGTAGTCGGTCAGCGCGTTTATAGTATTGATGGACAAACACCACTAGAACTATATCGCCACTATCTAGGCGCAGAAGTTGTCGCCGAATTGCCTCTCTCTGGCGTAGATTTTCCCCTAATGATCGAGCAAGACGGCATACCGATGGCGATTCACCCTTTGGGAGTCAATGATGACGGCTCTTTTGATTATATTTATTCGTTTCATCCAGAAGAACAGGTTCAGTTTGGCTTTTGCCACTCTGGTTTGCTGCGACAGGGGGCAGATCTAACTTTTGAAAAGCTGAAAGTATTGCCCATACAGGCTGCATTTATTTATTCTTGCGTTTCCCGCAAATGGATTCTCGGAGAAGATATTAATATTGAAATTGCGCCGATAGATAGATTAGCCTCAACTTCTGGATTTTTTGCCTATGGTGAATATTTTACTCATCCCCAGGGTAAGTGCCTGTATTTTGGTCAGACCATAACAGTCTTGACCTTAGCAGAGACAGATGGAGCAGAGACTGCAACTATTGCTGATGAGCTTAAATCTTGTGTCACTGAACAAGAATCGAAACAGCTAAAAACATTACGGGTGCTGCATCGCTTGGTAGAAACATCTGCCAGGGAAACAGAAGTTGCTAATCAAAAACTGGTAGAAATGGCGCATCAAGATGGTTTAACAGGACTCTCAAACCGTCGCTATTTTGACTGTACAATTGCGGATGAATTCAGACTTGCTCGTCGCACAGAGGCTCCTCTTTCTCTAATCATGATTGATATAGATGAATTCAAGCTCTACAACGATACTTATGGTCACGTGCAGGGAGATAGCTGTCTTTGTAGCGTTGCAAAACTTCTCAAACAAATTCCTAAACGTTCCGAAGATACAGTGTGTCGCTATGGTGGAGAAGAATTTATTTGCATTCTGCCGAATACTGGCTTTGAGGGCGCAATGATGCTAGCCGAACAAATCAGACAGGCTCTAAAAAAGCTTTATATTCCTCATGCTACTTCCAGAGTTACTAACTGTTTAACCGTTTCTATTGGCGTGAAAACAGTAACTAAAATCGATGATCATCTCACCACGAAAGAGTTTATTGATCTCTGTGACCAACAGCTATATCTTGCTAAACAAAACGGTAGAAACAGAGTTTGTGGTGAGCAAATATCCTAGCTTAAAGGCTATTAGAAAAGCGATCGCAAGATGTCTGAACATAAATACTAATTTTTTACTTTAGTCTGCTGTTTAGGTAATTATATTTAACGTTATTTATCTGCCCAAATATTTTTAGTAATAACTCTATTATCATGCTTTATTTTTAAAGCTATATATGGATTTATAGACGACTTAAATAGTATTTATTAGGTATTAATTTTGGTTATTATCTTTTTTTATTTATCAGTAAAAGTATGAGTAATACTAATTTTCAGCCTCATAAATACAGAGCTGCATTATTAAGCACAGTTTTTTTGATTATTAGCCTTAGCCTTGCCTGGTTTTTCTTGGTGATGAATCCCTCCGCAAACCAAACCGCCGTTTTACCAAAAGTTTATTACAATGCTTTAAAAGATGTCGAGCAGGTAAAACCCGAAGAAATATCGACTAATCTGATCGCAATCGTTAAAGATAATCCTCAAATTCAGTGGCAGGGCGATCTCCTCAAGGTGGCAACTTTTGCTAAGGCAAAATATAGCTATGAAGTAGGTTCGAATGAACCACAAACCAGAGATATGTGGGTCACGGTAGTACCCGAGCTAAAAGACTTCTGCACTAACTACTCAGCGACGACAGGGAAGCAGGTTACTCCACGCATCGAACAGCTTTTAGGCTTACCGCCTGGTCATAACGAACCCCGTAAAATTGTCGAGTTTTGGGTCGAAGCTAAGGATTTATTTCGTCCAACTCCCGATCCAGAAATTAGCGATCGCGAAGCCGAACTTGAATTTCGTACGGCAAATGAGTTTCTTAGCGTTTCTGATAAATATAAGGACTGGTATAGCCAGGAACTAAATTCTTTTAACAGCAGAATGAAAGCCATGAATCCCGAGCAGATGCCTGCACCCTGGACAAGATTGGGATACACCTATGATTGGGGCAATTCAGCCGATCATGTGGGCTTAAGTGAATTTGTCCTGTCAAAAGGATCGAGCTTGGAAGTTGACTCGGTAACAACCGTTGATGATTACTGTCAGGCTAATTATCCAATTGCTAGCATTCAGTAATTTATTTAACTTAAAATCGGGCAATCGTCGTAGATGTGGCATAGCTATTTTGTTCTAAGTTGTTATTTCTAACTGTCGTATTGGATTTGGATATATTCTGTGTATTTAAAGTCAAACTGTCATTATTGGCAGATAAATTAAGAACATAACTTTTTTGATCGCTTCTGTTGAAACTTAAAATATCGGCTGTTGCTGAATCCAATTTAGACGCGTCGAAGCCCATCACACCTATACGCAATGTTGCTGTATCTACAGACGCTTTTTCCATACTTTGAGCGCTAGTTGTCAAAATAGCGAGGGCAGAGATAGCCAAACAGATAGGAAGATAAATTTTCATGATGTACTTTACTAAAGACAACGATGTTAATAGATTGTGATTGAAAAATATTAAGCTTAAGCAGACTTCAATTACTTAGTATTAAAGTCTTTGAGGAAAGATTTTACTGCATTCAAATATCCTGGATCGCTTAATGTAGCTTCCGTTAATTTACCTGCTTCAATAGCGCCTCGAACTAGATCTTCTGCCTCAATTTCATTTGTATTAGCTGCATAAATTAAAGCCCCCGCAGCAGGAATACCTTGAGCTTTAAAGCGACCCTGATAGCTGCCAGTTACGAGGCTAAAAGGCGTAATTTCTCTAATATTTTGACTATTGCTGTTGACTGAGATCTCTGTATTAGCCAAAGCGGGACTGCTTAAGCTAGTTAAGGCAAGGATAGATAAGGTAGAGATAAAAAGGCGTTTCATAATCTTCTCTCGTTTGATTGCAATTACTATAGTCGCGGAAGAAACTGAGAAAACCCTAAATCTTGCAAGAGAGTAACCTGAACTTTTGTCATAGATCTCTTACGCGAGTAAACCGTAAGCTAGTTTTCCCTTTAACCCTCTCCCTATCACCTAGATAGCTAACTGACGCTACGCAAAATAGGTAATTTTCACTGTTTTGAGCCACATAGAAATTTTCGATGTCTGTGTAACGTGGCTAAACAGTTTGAA
>JBCBEA010000287.1:0-5704 GCA_038529195.1 Cyanobacteria bacterium J06600_6 | reverse complement strand
GCTTTTAAATATTGAATGTTCTTTATATTGATAATTTAGTATATTTCCTAAGTTATACAATACTTCTTGTAGGTAAGCTTCTAAATTATGACTAACAAATTGCTTAACTAGATCGTGAGAAACAAATTTCTTAGATTCTGCTCCTAAATCCAGAAATATATTTTGTTTCTGCTCGCCAATTTCATTTCCAGAAGAACCGTCTTCTAAAGATAATTTTGTATGATGAACAAATATATTTTGTTTCTTTCTGACCCAATCTTTTAAGCATAATTTGACTAAAAAAATCTCTGCATATCTAGGTTCATCAGTAACAGACAACGTTTCTAGTTCATTTAAATCTTCTGGATAGGTCTCCAGATAAACTTGAAACATTTGTTCGAGTTTATTATCCTCTGCCCAGCCATAAAATCTATTATCTTGCCATAAAATAGAATTTGTAAAACGCTGCTTAACCCGAACACGCTTACTCATAGCATTGATTTTATTATTTGTTAACCAAGAAGGATTAGGAGAAACAAGAACAAAGTCTTTGTAATCACCACAATTATCTATAGAAGGGATTTTCCCACAAAAGTCATACAGATATGCTTAACAGGATCTTAAGAAATTTGAATAGCTTATTTTTGCAAAATATTATACTTTTACAGCTAAGAAGTAATACTTTAAAACTCATAAAGTAATTATGAGGGAAAAAGATTTTTCTTTAACCCTTAAACTTTCTTTCTCGGACTCAAATCTTCAATTAATTCTTGCCCTGTAGCAAGCATGTGCTGCAAACTAACGTGGTTTTTTGCTAGACTGCTTATCAATAAACGAATACACTCAATCGCGCCAGTATCCCAAAATTCTAGATTACCCAAAGGATAATTGATCGCTGCGCCAATCCATTCTCCTTCATCTCCAACATTGAGGATATAAAATTTTAGCAGAGTAGTCGTATTCTGAATTTTCAGCAATTTCTCCATGAGGAGATTTTTAAATACCTTGTCTTTAAGCTGGAAAAGAGCAGCGGCATTAATCTCAAGAATTTCGCCATTATGAATAATTCGCAATCCAATTGGTCTGTCTCTAAACTCTTTGAATCTTGAATAAATTATCAAGGAGTTCTTGGTCGGCGTGAAATGATAGCCAATATCATTTCGATCTAATAAATCTGCGATCGCATCTAAAGTAATCATTATGAAATTCTCCTAAATTATTTAAATATGTACTTCTGTGAGGCAAATCGTAGATTAAGTATGGTTTGTGGATAAACAAATATGGAAGTTTATTTAATAATTCCCAAATTCTATAGGCAGTAAATACTCCCACAATACTTTGGCTTTGAGAAGTGATATTAAGGCTCACATCCGAAATCCAAAATATTTTGAAGTTTTGGCAATTCTTCTGTAAGTTTCGCACCCATAAAACTTATACAAGAAAATAAATCCTCACTTCTTAGGGGTGACTCATATAGCGGAAAATCAACTCTAGCTTCTATATATTGTTTATTAGCTTTAACTGTAGAACAAACAAATTTCAGCATAGGAGTTCTAAACTGAGATTCTAATATTCTCTGCATTACTAAGCCTTTGTGTACACTTCCACTTATTTGGAATAGTAAAGGTGCGTTAAATTGAACTATTTTTCCGCTATTCAGGGTTTTAATTACAATTCCTTGATCTTTAAGATCGCCCAACTCAATCGCTAGGAAAAGAAAGCTATTGTCCCGACTAAGCATATAGTTGACATTTTCTCGATCTAGAATACTAGCGATCGCTTTGATATTAGTTGTCATGCAATATCGGTTTATGCGTTAGTTGCTTCCACAATTAATAAATCGTCCAACTCTTTCGTAGATTATGAACTTTTTACTGGCTGTTTTTTTCTGAAGATAAGACCTATGCAATCCTATCTCCAGATAGACAAAACTCAACTATGAGAAATCATATTTTGCATCAATCTCAATATTCGACAGCTTCATGCAAGGTATGTTGAAGTTATTTAATTCCATTTTCTAAAAGTGCATCCACAACTTCGACACTTATAAGCTTTAGAAAATATAACTTTTGCTCCCCACATGCCGAGACCTATTATTGCGCCGATTGGCTCTTGATAAGATCCTCTCGCCTGGGCAGCTTGAAAACCATTATGGTCATCAGATGTCATCTCAAAGCGATCTAGTTCTTGTGCAAGACTAGATCCACAGTTAGTACATTTTACTGTCATCTCTTTCTCCTTGATATTTTAATATTACCTAAACTAGTTTTGAGAATTTCAAAGTATAAAAGACGCTCTAAGTAAGAAAAGGAAATCGTTTAAGCAATTAATTTCATCCGAAGATTTGATGAGAATAACCCTCAATTTTTTGATACTTAGATTGATAAATTATGGTAATTGCTTTAGTTATTTAGATTTCCTTTAGCTACTAAGGTAAATTAGCCAAAAAGCTGTTCGCCTAGGCTAAAAACCTTCTGCAATCCCTCCACAACGAATTCACCTACATCAGCCAAGATATCTGGAGAATCCTCAATTATTTCTACCTCTCCTATATCAATACAACCCGAATCATTTTCTGCATATGCAATCCCAGCACCTTTTAAGGCTCGTGTGACAAAGTCTTTTGTCTTTTTAGGACTAGAAAAAATATCGTAGCGTTGTTTTTCTGTTAGATATTCCAACTCTCCCAATAATATTTCTTCAATAATTTGGTTACTTAGTGACATAACAATTGACTCCAATTAGATAAACATGAAAATTACAAAAATCAGTTGACGTCAAATATTGATTTCTGTGGTGACTGCGCTCATCACTATATGTATCGTCGGAGTTAGGCTAGATTATGCAAAAATGTCGAATTTAATTATTTGTTGAGTGTTGAAATAGCTATATAGTCCAAGAAATTAAACCTATTCAGGTTGGGAAATATCCCATATTGATTCGACTTCTTCCAGCAATTCTTCTGCCATATCAAACCATTCATCATCTTCATCTTCATTGTCTTCATCAAATTCTAGATGCTCTGATTCAGAACGAGTTCTGGTTATGGACACCAAATCCAACTCTGACTTACCCAAACAAATTTCTCTTAAAGTATCCTCTAACTCATACAACCATTCATCAGCTTCTGTTGAGGAAATTATACGGGCTAATTCATCAATCACTCTTTCGATAGTTTGAGTAACATCTAAATTGACAGGAAGCTTGGTTTGCCATTTACCAAGGAACGATCGCACTTTTTCGATAAGCTGTGGAGTTTTGTCAGCATTTTTTTGAAGAAAAGTTTCTTTAGTCCCTATCTCTGTTGAAACCTCTGTCTTTCCCCAGTTCTCCAGCCAGTCACCTTCAACATCTTCTATATAAGAATCGATGAAATCAATTCCATATCTAAGGCGATCGCTTTGCATTTGACGATTTAATTTTAAGGCTGCTAAACCTCGATTAAACTTAGGACTAGTATTGCTCTTTGACATATTTTTAACTTTAATAATTAGTTTTTTAATTAATGCAGTTTTAGTTATAAAAATTACTTTGGTTCTACCTTAATATATTGCCCTTCTTTTAGATTTTTAGTTTGCCATAATAATTGATTGATAATTCTTGCCACTTCTTCTGAAGGATCGAAACTTACAAAAATCCCCCGATCTATATGCCAGTATTGAAGATTATTTTGCCATTTCTGAATCTTTTCGTCACAGTACTTTAATCTCAATGTGGTAAGTTGTAGAGAAAAGGCTATTTGGTGATGATAACTGACGATCATATCCGTTGACATAGAAAAATCAGCAATATATCTCATCAGGAATGTCACATCGTCACGATTGTCAAAAGCCCGAGCTAACTTTTCTAAGTAATCATCATCTGCTCCAGATAAACCGTTTATTATCTTGTTCTTCCAAATCGGCAGCTTATCATCCTTTTTTGCTAACCAGGCGGGAAAAACATTCTCGAACCAATACCTATCTGCATCGGTCATTTCACTCAATAGTTCGGCTTTCACTTGTTCTGTCGATGGATAATTAAGATCTAAATAAGTCCAGGCATCTGCAATAAATTGCCGCAAAAAATAACCAACGAATTTTTTTGCGGTTAGAAACCCTGTTTTACAATCTTCAATCCAATCAGAGATTTTGGTAATTTTATCTGCTAAGTCATCATCCTCGTTTTCCTCAGCTTCTTCTAGAAGAGCTAACAAAGTTGGATAAAGTTTACTGGCAGGAATTTGTTTGACTAATAATTCGTGCTGCACGGATATGTGTCCTACATTTGAAAGGTGTTATCGCATTACTATTTAGTCTATATATTCTCTAATATTTTGATATTTATATTTATTTCTTAAGAAAACTTTGAAGCTCTAAGATTGATTAGGCCAAACCAGAACAAATGAATACTGCCCAATAATAGGGATTTGCAAAAGGAAATTCTTCCTTGCACCCAAGAACTTCTTCAAGGTTATTCATACCTTGGCGGTGTTCTTTAGCTATTTTTTGCCATCGAGTTTTTTCTTTTTCCCAATATTTAAGATCTTCTTCTCCAGAACTTATAGTTTTAAGCTTTTCTAATTCCTTTTGAGCGTTTATCCGTTTTTTATTAGACTGTTTAAATTTCCTTTCCAACTCTTGTTTTTTAAGGTCTTTATAAGGTTTAAGGTCTGAACGGAATAACTTAGAAAGTTCTTCTCCCGTGAGTCTCCGTAACTTTTGTTGTGCTTGTTGCAAAGCTGCCGAACGAGATTTTCCTTCTTTCCGTAATTGATAGTAGAACGTAGATAACAATATTGATGATAAATCGTTAG
The DNA here is from genome assembly GCA_038529195.1 of Cyanobacteria bacterium J06600_6. Taxonomy (GTDB): domain Bacteria; phylum Cyanobacteriota; class Cyanobacteriia; order Cyanobacteriales; family Xenococcaceae; genus Waterburya. Next base: position 930 of record JBCBEA010000287.1, on the reverse strand, counting down.
CTACCCATAGGCTAGAAACGACTCCTCGTGCCCCAGCACAAAGGAACCCTGAAGCTAAAGTTAAAAAATCGTCAGTAGGTTCTGCGATCGCCAAATTACTCTCACAGCAGGACAGAAAAACTTCATCTAAATCTTCTAAACGCCATAGCAACAGTTCTCCCAAGGTGATATTTCCATCTGCTAAGTTCAATGCTGATTCCAAGGGATTGTCTAAACGCGAAATGGCGTGATGAGCCGAATGCAAACCCTGAACCTGCCTAACTAATCGACGATAGTGATTTACAGTGCTTTGTTCTTTTCCAACTAAACGATTTTCACTGGAAATATCAAATAGTTGCGCTACTTTTTGTCCTTCCAATCTCGCACCAGCAAGAGAACCATCAGCATCTTCTACTGTCCCATAGCTAATATCTGTAACAGGTGTGCGATCTTGGCAGAATTTGAGAATCTGGCAACTAGGAGCATGACGAATACGAAATCTGTCATTTAGATATTCTGTGTCGGATATTGGTAAAGCAGCAAAAGGGATATTGTGTAAGTAGCCATGAGGAATGATAATTAATTCCTCGATCCCCTCTAAATATTCTTCTATCAGATGATTTAAACTCAGACGCTGCGATAATTCTTCCATAATCACAGACGAAGAATCAGTCCAATCTTGTCTCTGTTTTTTTCGTTGCTCCTTTTCTTTCTTACTTGATAGCTTCTTCGTATCATAAGCAATTTGGTAAGGCTGTAACCAATTTTCATAAATCCAAGTATTTAAATCTGTTTCTTGTGTCAAACTTTCATAGTATTGAGGTTCTCGGTCTTGATAGATAATGAAAACACCAGTAGCAAGAAAGCTGAGAATGAGTGCATCCCAACAATGTAATGAGTAAAAATGCTCAGTGAAAAGAGAAGGGTCACAAACTATCCTTAAAAACAAAG
>JBCBEA010000286.1:0-5726 GCA_038529195.1 Cyanobacteria bacterium J06600_6 | reverse complement strand
AATATCTCGCCGAAAAAGTATTACCCCATTTTCAGAAAACCCAGATCGAGCAAAAAGTATCATGAAGACTATATTAATCACTGGCAGTACCGATGGCATAGGCAAGCTAGTCGCAATCAAACTTGCCGAACAAGGACATAAAGTTTATCTCCATGGCAGAAAACCAGACAAGCTGGCTACAGTAGTTTCAGCCATTAAAGCACAGACCAAAAATGAAAATGTTAAAGGGTTTGTGGCAGATTTTTCCGATTTGGATGCGATAAAACAGATGGCTAATCAAATCAACCAGGATTTACCAAATATTGATGTGCTGATTAATAATGCAGGAGTTTATAACAGCAGCAAAAGCAAAAACAATGATGGCTTGGACATGCGCTTTGTCGTCAATTACTTTGCTCCTTTTATCTTGACTAATGAATTAACGACTCTTCTCAAACAGACAACAGCACCTCGCGTTGTTAATCTTAGTTCGGCTGCTCAATCTTCCGTAGATTATGAGGTATTGACTGGAAAGAAAAATACATCACAAGGTGAAGCTTATGCCCAGAGTAAATTGGCTTTGACTATGTGGAGTTTTTATTTAGCCAAACAAGAACCAGATCTAAACGTAATTGCGGTAAATCCTGGTTCTTTACTCAATACCAACATGGTTGCTGAAGCATTTGGCAATTCTTGGTCTTCAGCGGATAAAGGAGCAGATATTTTGTATGAATTAGCAGTTGCAGAAGACTATCAAGATGCCAGTGGCAAGTATTTTGATAATGATCGCGGCACTTTTACCAAAGCACATCCTGATGCTTATGACGAAACTAAAATTGACAAGCTAATTACCGCCACAAATAAGCTGTTTGGTAATTAAATATTCTGTGTACTTTAAGATGCAGTGCTGTATTCCTCTCAGTTTAGTGCGAGCGATCGCTTTAGATTGTCCTTATCGAGCAGCTAATGTTAAAAAACTTATCGATAATTAGTTCCGATTTGGTCTCGTTGTAATCGCGAACAGCCCATGAAATAATTAGGTTCAGCCCCATAAAGAGGCTGATTTTGCGATCGCGCAGCACATCTAGTGGGTAATCCCCATCACGAAACTAGTTAACCTAATTAAGTTACCTTATAACTGGTAATCAATCACCTGCCCAGTCAAGAGAATATACGCTTATGATCTCTGCCTCTGTCAAAGCACCCAGCCTCGATTTGTCTCATGTTAATCAGCAGTTAGAAAATGCTGAAGCTTCATCTTTAGTAGAGTGGAGTGCCGAAACTTTTGGTGACGGTTTAGTTATGAGTACTAGCTTTGGAATTCAGGCAGCGGTGATGCTACATTTGGTTACTAAAGTTGTGCCTAAGATTCCTGTAGTTTGGGTGGATACGGGCTATTTACCCATGGAAACCTATAAGTTTGCAGAAACTCTGACGGCTAGATTGGAACTAAACCTGAAAGTTTATCAGTCAGATATATCCCCGGCACGGATGGAAGCTTTACACGGCAAGCTATGGGAAAAAGATGATGTAGAAGCTTTCAATCGGTACGATCACATTCGTAAAGTCGAACCGATGCAGCGAGCCTTGAAAGAGTTGCAGGCGACAGCTTGGCTGGCCGGACTACGACGCAATCAGACTTCTCACCGTGAGGGTTTGAGTCGTATTGATCGCCAGGAAGAACTTTACAAGATTTATCCGATCCTTGACTGGAACGCTAAAGATATTTATCAGTATCTAACTGCCTTCGACTTACCCTACCATCCCTTTTTTGATAAGGGTTATGTTTCCGTTGGCGACTGGCATTCTAGCCGTCCCTTCACCGCCGATGATAACAATGCTAGAGATACTCGTTTTCGAGGCTTAAAGCAAGAGTGTGGTCTACATTTACCTAAAACTTCAGGGGAAGAGGAAAGTTTAAATTCCAGTAGTCTATGAGATGGTAGTAGCTTGAAGTTGTGAAGCGACAGGCGATCGCTTTTAGCTCTACGCTTGATAGAAAATATGACATAGAAAAAAGGGGTCGTATACACAGCCCCTTCTTTTGTTCTAACTAACCAGTATATTTCGTGTTATTTGTTTGGTTGAGGAGTCATGCGTAGATAAGGCTTGATTTCTTCTACACCTTTAGGAAATTTCTTCTTCGCATCCTCTGTAGAAATCTTCGGAGAGACGACTACGTCTTCTCCATCTTTCCAGTTAACAGGAGTAGCAACTGAATAGTTATCAGTTAGCTGCAAGGAATCAATAACTCTGAGAATTTCGGGGAAATTACGACCAGTACTTGGAGGATAAGTTAAGGTCAGACGTAGCTTTTTGTTGGGGTCGATGATAAACACCGATCGCACGGTAACTTTAGCATCAGCATTGGGATGAATCATGTCGTAAAGGTCAGAAACCTTTTTATCTGCATCCGCCAAAATTGGATAGTCAACTTTGGTGCTTTGAGTTTCATCAATGTCGCAAACCCAACCTTTATGGGAATCTGAATCATCAACGCTAAGAGCAATTGTTTTAACGTTACGCTTGTCAAATTCCGCTCTGAGTTTGGCTACTTCGCCAAGTTCAGTAGTACATACGGGAGTATAGTCAGCAGGGTGAGAGAAGAGAACTACCCAGCTATCTCCAGCCCAATCATGAAAAGAAATTTCTCCCATGCTGGAATCTTGAGTAAAATCAGGCGCGGTGTCGCCTAATCTAAGTTGAGCCATTATTAAAAACCTCGATTTCTTTCTAGAAAAGCAGTTTTATATCTTCCCATGAAAATCTAGGTATATATCCCGATCTTAATTCTTCTTGATAACAGATTTTATCTCTTAACTCTGATGCCCTGGGATCGCTATTTGAAGTTCTAAGTAACGTAAATTTCTACTAATTTTTTTAGGAAATGGGAATGCAAACTTACCATAAGATAAAATGAACGACCTGGTTAGCTGACATCTGAATAATTAAGGAAGACTTCATGGAAGACAAGCATATGTTAATGATTCCTGGGCCGACTCCCGTCCCAGAGAAGGTATTGATCTCGTTAGGCAAACATCCTATCGGACACCGCAGCGGTGACTTTAGCAAAATTATTGCTGAAATCAATCAGAATTTAAAATGGCTACACCAGACTAAAAACGAAGTCCTTTCCCTTAACGTCTCAGGTACAGGGGCAATGGAAGCAGGAATGATTAATTTCCTCAGTCCTGGCGATCGCGTTTTGGTTGGTGTTAACGGTAAGTTTGGCGATCGCTGGGCGCAGATTTGTGAAGTATTTGGCTTACAAACAGAAAGAATTACTTCTGACTGGGGAACTCCTCTCAATCCAGCTGACTTTCAAGCGAAGCTAGAAGCGGATAGCAACAAAGAGATTAAGGCAGTCGTCATTACTCACTCGGAAACGTCTTCAGGAGTACTCAACGATCTACAGGCGATTAATAAGCACGTCAAAGCTCATGGCGAAGCTTTGATTATCGTGGATGCCGTCACTAGCCTCGGTTCATATAACGTACCCGTAGATGAGTGGGAACTAGATGTCGTTGCCTCTGGTTCGCAAAAAGGCTATATGATTCCGCCGGGAATGGGCTTTATTTCCGTGAGCGACAAAGCGTGGAAAGCCTATGAAAACTGTAAGTTCCCTCGCTTCTATATGGACTTGGGCAAATACAAGAAAGCTAACGCTAAGGACAGCACTCCCTTCACTCCCCCAATCAGCTTAATGTTTGGGTTACAAACTTCTCTACAGATGATGCAGCGAGAAGGTTTGGAAAATATCTTTGCCCGTCACACCCGTTTGACTCAGGCTACTCGCGCTGCTGCTAAAGCAATGGGACTCGATCTGCTTGCTCCCGATGAGTTTGCTAGTACTGCGGTTACGGCAATCAAATCCGATGATGCTGAAGCAATTAGAAAAACTATGCGTCAGAAATACGATATTGCTCTCGCTGGTGGACAGGATCATCTTAAAGGTAAGATTTTCCGTGTTGGTCATCTGGGCTTTATTAGCGATCGCGATGTGCTGATGACTATTTCCTGTCTAGAGGCAACTCTAACCGAGTTGGGTCATAGTTTTGAACCTAAGTCTGGCGTTAAGGCAGCAGCAGCAGCTTTAGCTTAGTAAGCTTCAGTTAAAAATTTAATTCATTAAAATCTAAGTCCCTCGATCTTCTACTAGTTTTTAGCAGAGAAGGTTAGGGGGCTTTTTATTATGTAAGTAACTCCACTTAATTAAACATCATATATTCTGTAGGTTGACCTACTTGATAGCAATGATTTTGGACAAACATCTTTATTTGAAACGCGATTAGATTTAGAAAAATTTAGTATTATAAGAAGTAGCAATTTAAATATTACCAAAGTTATGAATACTAAAATATCGATTAACTTAGAGAGAGAATCTTTAGAATATTTAGATTTGGTAACAACCAATAGAAGCGCATATATAAATCAGCTAATTCAAGCTGAAGTAAAAAAAAGTAGAGACAAAGAATTAGAACAAGCTTACATAGACCAAGAAAACGATCCAGAATTTCACTCAGAAAAGCAGCTTTGGGAATGCACTAGTGGAGACGGATTGGAAGATGCCTAACGGTGAGTTGCGATACCGCAGAGGTGAAATTTGGTGGGTAAAATTTGACCCCAGTATTGGTATTGAAGCAAAAAAAACCAGAGTAGCTTTAGTATTGCAAAACGATTTAGGAAATAAAAGAAGCTCTTTAACTATCGTTGCTCCCTTACTCGCTCCAAAGAATTACCCTTTTGTCGTTAATATCAAACCATCTACAGTAAACAATCTTGATCACGAAAGAGGAGTACACCTGAGTCAAATCAGAGCAGTGGATGCCACCAGGATGAAATCAAGATTAGGGGTTATAGAAGATTTTTATTGGAATGAGATTGAAAAGGCGATCGCAATTCAATTAGGATTTCTCTAACTGTCAGAGTTTAAGCCTGATAAATTACTTCATCTGATTCAATTTCAAAATCAGCATCGAGCCAAACAAGGGAAATAGATTGCACGGCACCTTCTTTCATTGTTACTAGAGAAAAGCTGCGCTTTGCGCCTTTGGGAGCTTCAATCACACGGGGAACACAGGCTGCATTAAGATAAACAGTCTTATCTCGCACCTCAACTATTTTGCGGCGCTTGCCACGAGGATTTTTTAGTTCGTGGTGCATATGCCCAAACGTCACCAGAGGAATCGATTTTCCCGAACTCTGCACTTGCGCGATCGCGTCTGTCAAATCTGGATCGCCATAGTCTCCACCTTCTTCTTTCCAATCTCGACCACAGATCGATTCGGTAGTTTTCCCCAAACCAGTAGGACCATTATGAGCGATAAAGATTAGGTTTTCATGGGCAGCATTTCCTGCCGAAGTGACAATTTGCTCGGTAGATTCCTCAAAATTTTTAATATTATAGCGATCGCGATAAAACTGGCTATTTCTCCAGGTAGCACCACCCCAGCTAAAGGGACGACTGCCAACTACGGAAACATCCAGGTGAGGAAAATCTAATTTACTAAAGCCAACGTGGGCTTCGCCCAACAAATCTAGCTGCTGCTGAACTCGATCCTCTTTTGTGCGATCGTAAGGGGCTTTTTGCTGTCCCCAGCTAGAGGCACTATACCAAGCATCATGATTACCCATAATCACCGCTTTCGGCACGGAAACAGCAGCAATCTCGCGCACTACTTCCACCGCTTCATTACCAAAATCACCCACGAACAATGCCAAATCTACATTCAGATGTCCATGACCAA
>JBCBEA010000285.1:0-5734 GCA_038529195.1 Cyanobacteria bacterium J06600_6 | reverse complement strand
TGCACATGGATTAATTCCCGCACAGGGATTAGCTCCCGCACAGGGATAAGCAACAACACCTGTTGGCGCTCCTATCAACCCCAGAGAAAGAATAGATGCTGTAGCGATCGTCGCGATATATTTTAATTTCATTAACTCTCTAGTTTCATTACAAAAAAATCTTTATGCACTTACAGACATTCTTGAAAATTTGAAAATCTCTAAGATTACAAAAAAATACATTGTTGTTTATTAAACAACCGAACAAACCTCGTCACTCTATTTACTCAATATGTTTTAAGATTCTAGATGTTTCAAAATAGATTATTTTGCTCCTAAGGCTTGCCCATCAATACTTTAAACAAGGAAGCTTAAAGCAAAATTAGAAAGTCAATCAAAAGTCTTAAATGTGCTTTTGCCTAGCAATAAGGTTTGAGGTTTTTTTCCAATTACTAGTTGACTATACTTAATATAAGTAAACGAAATACAATAAAACTTAAATATAGCAGTCAGATTAATTAAGTCTGATATGTTACCTATCATCCCGATTTATATAAATTCAATCAACTCCCAACCTAAATCAATTTGTTCCCGAACAAGTAGCCAGATTTGCTTATCAGGGTTTCCAAGAAAGCAAAAAAGCTTTTGGCTTTATCCACAAGCAGGTTAGCGATCGCTTAACAAATACAGTTTTTCCCGAACAGGCAAGTAAGAGCCAACCCATATCACCTGAGATTTTTGAGAAACTTCAGATAAAACTCAAGGAACTAGAGGAAAAAGATTGGCAAGATGCACAGCAGGGAGTGTATCCCAGCAGTCTGCTGTTTGATAATCCTTGGTCTGATTTTTTCCGTTACTATCCAGAAGTATGGCTGGATATGTTCAAGATTTGGGAGCGATTGGGCAAAAAAGAATTTCAAAGCTTTGATGCGGCGATCGACAAGACAGGCTATCCCGATTATTATCTACAAAATTTTCACTACCAAACAGATGGCTATCTGAGCGATATGTCAGCTAATCTTTATGATTTGCAGGTAGAGATTTTATTCAATGGTGCTGCTGATGCTATGCGTCGGCGTATTCTTGCTCCCTTAAAAGATGGACTCCAAGCTTTTGCCTCTGTTCCTTCACAGCAGATTAAAGTTCTAGATGTTGCCTGTGGAACTGGACGTACTCTGCGGATGTTGCGTGGCACTTTACCAAAGGCGTCTTTGTATGGAACAGACTTATCTCCTGCTTACCTACGCAAAGCCAATGAACTGCTTTCAGAAATACCAGGAGAGTTACCACAGCTTGTTCAAGCAAATGGTGAAAACTTACCTTACTTAGACAATTACTTTCATGGTCTAACTTCCGTCTTTTTGTTTCATGAGTTACCGGCTGCTGCTAGGCAAAACGTGATTAACGAAGCCTATCGTGTGCTTCAACCAGGAGGCGTGCTAGTTATTTGTGATTCCATGCAGGCAATTGACTCACCTGATTTCCAGCCGATGATGAACAATTTCCCTGCCATCTTCCATGAACCTTACTATCGCCATTACATTACAGACAATCTTGAAGAACGATTAACTTCAGCTGGATTTATCAATCTTAAGGTCGAAAACTACTTTGTCAGTAAATACTGGACTGCATACAAACCGCTGTAGCTGTCTTACATATTTTTAGCCGATCGCAGCTGTCCCTATTCTGAGTTTTTGCCCTCAGGCTAGATTGCAGCTGCGATTTTTGATGTCGGCAAAAGATAGACTAAAATTAAGAAGTATGATGGGTTAGTTTATCTAAGGCTAGTAATTAAATATAGTGAACGATCGCTTTAACAAACTACTTCAAATCAACACTTCTGACATAGGCTGTTGGGCTAGTGTTATTTTGACTGTCTTATTTTTTACCAGTGTCGGTTTAGGCTGGGTAATTAAGGGATTTGTCATTTCTCTGGTGCTACTGTTTATTACTCCCCTAGTCGCTTTTTGGGGATTTCAGTGGTGGTTGAAATGCAAGCTTATTCAGTCTAACTGTCCCGTCTGTAGTTACGAGTTTACAGGGTTTAAAAATACAGAGTTTAACTGTCCTAGCTGCGGTGAGGCACTACAGGTAGAGGCAGAAAGCTTTAGTCGCATAACTCCTCCTGGCACAATTGAAGTAGATGCGATCGAGGTGTCGGCAAAAAAAATCGAAGAAGGTAAGTAAGGTAGCTGAATAGGGTTAATTGTTAGTAGAGATATCCAAGACAAACTTGTGTTGAGTGTTGGTACGATTACCAACGTAAATTTGATACGAACCAGGTTCCCAAACTCCAGAAATTTCTGGCTTCAATCCCGATATCTCGTCTCCCAAAACACAGAAACTATCGCCGGAATTAGGTCCGACTACTAATAATGTTGGTTGCCCTCCAGAAGTTTCGACTGTAAACCTCATATAGTCAATTCGAGACTCAAGATTCATTTCGTAGCTGGGAGTATCACCAATAAAACCGCATCCTTGACTATCAGTGAAACCACCAGACATTCCTTCAATTGTGCGATCGCTTTGGGCTAAATTTCCATTATCAGGGGTGATATTAGCAAAACCGTGATGAGGGTTCAGCAATAAAGTAGTTGCGCTAATAGATAAGGCTGCAAAAAACTTCGTTTCGTTTAAAGCAATTATCTTTGAAATAGCAAGATTAGGTATTTTCATGCAAATAATTGAAGAATTAAATTAGCAGTAAAAGATATAGCTGAAAGTATTGAATAATTTTATCCACAAACATATATTTATCTTTAATTGTATTGAATTAGATAATGTCTTTATAGATTAATGTTCCACTTTAGTAATAGTCATATTTAGCGGTTATTAAATTTATATTCCGTTAAACACTTATATACATTGTCTTTCAACAATTACTCTTAACACAGTTGAAACTCTTTTATTTTTAACTAGCTTCATCTTCAAAAGCAGGTAAGACTTAAAAAGCATGCTGCACCTCAATCATGCTTTTTGCTGCCGTCTCTCTAGAGTAAAGGGAAATTAAATCAGCCATTTTACTCTAGAAAAAAGCTCTAAATTCCCTCAGCATAAATCAAGATAAGTTGAACTTTTAAACAAAATAATAGATCTATAATTATTTACTATTATTTTGTTTTATTTAATTAACATTCTAACTTTTATAGAATATACAAACATTATTTTTGCTCTATATATTCTGATGTTTTTTATCATTGCAATAGGATATTATGTCTCTATTTCCTTGCATAAGCCTGATGGCGCTTTTTTATATTTTTATATTATCTGGCTTCAACTTTACCAAAACTTTAAGGTATTACCCTGTCTAATCGACTATAAATTCTTTATAACAGTAATTACTAAGACATTATTTTTGAATTTTTAGAGAAAATCACAGCGTTAAATTTTACGTTTAAGGAAAATATATATGACTAATCTTCAGAGAGATAATTCTTCTAATGCTCATCAGAGATCAGAATTGGACATGAATGTGGAAGACTATTTTCTCAAACTCAAACGCCGCTGGTTGCCTGCCCTATCTGTTTTTTTAGTTACTGTTGGAACTACTTTTTTTCTCACCAGCTTTTTAGAAAAAACCTATAAATCAGAAGGGAAAATTTTATTTAAGAAAAATGCATCCGATGCTTTACTCGATCTGGGAGATAACCCAAATGAGTTTGGCTCTTTGTTGAATACTCAAACTCCTTTAAGTACAGAACGCCTGAGAATGACTTCTGAGCCAGTTTTGCAGCAGACTATAGATCGCTTAAAGCTGGAGGATGTTGAAGGAGAACCTCTTAAGGTTAAAGAATTAAAAGAGAAGCTGGCGATCGAAATTGTGGGCGGAACGGATGTTATTTCCATTGAATATAAAGACCCAGATCCAATTACTGCTTCAAAAGTAGTTAATACTTTGATGAATGTTTACGTAGAAGAACATCTGCGCAGTAATAAAGCAGCTACAGTTAGCGCTGGCAGTTTTATTGATAGCAATATTCCCAAAATTGAAACTAAGCTAGAAAACTTAGAATCGCGCCTGCAAAACTTCTATGAGAAAAACCAGGTGGTCGATCTAAAAGAAGAGAAAAGAATTCTGGTCACAGAACTTGGTAATCTCAATCGCCAGATCTCAACGGTAGGAGCAGAGCTACAGGGTAAAAAAGCTCAAACTGCCAGTCTGCAAAGTCAGCTAGGTCTCAATCTCAGACAGGCAATTAATGCAGTCCACCTAGGAAATACGCCCCAAGTTCAAAGTATTATGCAGCAGCTCGGAACAACCGAAACCGAGCTATCTCAAGAAAGGCAGCGCTTCAATGATAATCATCCTGCGGTAGCCAGTCTCAAAGAGAAAAAACAGGCTCTCAATAATCAATTACAGGGTCTAATTCGCCAGTATGTTGGAGCCCGAGTATCTGAGGGACTACTACAGAGTGGCGGTGGTCTAAAAGAAAATCAGCTAGAGAGATTTATTAATCTCAAGATCGAAGAGGTTAGCCTCGCAACAGAGCAGACCTCACTATATCAGTATCAGCAGGTTTATTTAGACAGGGCAAAAGCACTGCCTAAACTTTCTCAACAAGAGCAATCTCTCCTACGAGAAGTTGAAAGCGCTCGTTCTACCTACCAGACTTTGCTGGAGAATAAGTCAGATATTGATGTTTTAAAAAACCAGCTAACTGGTAATGCCCAGGTGATAGAGACAGGAATTGTACCTGAAGAAGGAAGCACTGGTAGAGTCCCGCTATTAATTTTAGGCACTTTAATGGGTCTGTTTTTAGCCAACCTAACAGCAATTCTCTTAGAGATGCAGGATCGTTCTCTCAAAAGTATTCCTGAAATTAAACAAAGATTTGCTTTTCAGGTGTTGGGAATCGTGCCTTTAGACATTTTGCAGAGCAGTCAGGGCGGAATTGTGGTTCAAAGAGAACCCGATTCTTTTGCCAGCGAAATTTATCGTATGATTCAAACTAATCTGAAATTTTTGGCGGTTAAAAGACAACCAAAAGTCATTCTTATGACTAGCTCTGTTCCTGGTGAAGGAAAGTCAACCGTAGCTGCAAACTTAGCAGCAGCAATGTCTCAGTTAGGTCGTAAGGTTTTGTTAATTGATGGTGATTTAAGAAAAGCCTCTCAACACGAACTGTGGCAAATAAGCAACAAAGCAGGAGTTAAAGATGTTGTCGCGCACAAAACGCCTTTAGCTCAGGTTGTAGCCCGACCCATGAAACAACTGGACATTTTGACTGCAGGAACTATTGCGCCAAATCCTCTCGCATTAATTGACTCGCCAGAGATGAGTCAGCTAGTAGCAGCAGCGAGAAAAGAATATGAATTAGTCATTATTGATGCGCCACCGTTGGCAGTAACGGCGGATGTTCTGACCTTAAGCAAGCTTACAGATGGTATTGTCTTTGTAAGTCGCCCAGGAGTTGTCGAAAATGAGAGTGCAGAATTGGCGAAAGAAACTTTAGCTAACGCTCGTCTAGAAGAACAGGTATTAGGGATGGTGATTAATGGTGTGAAACCCAAAGAGTTTGATCGCTATTCGTATCACGCTAAATATAGCAAGAACTATTTTTCTGGCTCGACAGAAGCTGGTCACTCTAAAACTGCGACAGCCTAGAAGTCATGCTTGTTAACGAAAAAATGGAAAAGTCTACTATATCAATTGGCTTAGACTTAGCAGCACCTTTAATAAGTAACTATCAAGAGTGGGAGGGGACAGGCAAAATACCAGCACAAACTTCCAACGATGCAAATATTATCTGTTTCT
>JBCBEA010000284.1:0-5742 GCA_038529195.1 Cyanobacteria bacterium J06600_6 | reverse complement strand
AATACCTTCGAGAATAATTTCCCAGCCGTGGGGAGAATGATAGCCGACAAACATATCCGTCAACAAAATAATGAGAAAGGCTTTGGCACTATCGCTCAGACCATAGGCAATTTCATCTAAAAACGATTTTATTACCTGAATTTCTCGCTTGCAAAAATAGATAATACTACCAAAGGCAAGTAGAGAAAAGAAATCGGCGAAAACATTCCCGATCGCATTAATTCCCCTGTTCCGAAATTCTTCTGATAGTTCTTCTGCTTTTTCTTTAATTGCTGCTTCAGATTCTGCTGCTGATAGACGAGGAATCAAACCGATTGTGGCTTTAAAGTGCAGTTTTTCTTCATACCGATGTAGCTCCATAAAAGCTTCTTCTTCCATATCCTGATTGATAAACAAAACCTGTTGGGGATGTCGATCAAAATATTGTTGGACTAAAGGAGTAATAAAGACGCTTTTTGTTACCTGATGAGTTAATAAAGGCACAATAATCAAAATTAAGAGAAAGCGAATTGAAATTGCTGTCTTGTTACGGCTTTTGCGAAACTTTTTGACAACATCTTCTTCTGTATCTTCGGACTTGGGATCAATTTCCTGCTTAATGCGGTTGAGCGTCCGCATAAAAGAACGCGGTAGAACGCTAGTTTTATCGGTAATTGTCTCTGTATTCGGTTCTTTACCGTTAGTTGACTGTAGAGATTTATTTGAAGCGAGAGAACGCTCGTTACGATTGATAATCAAGCGATTATTTTTTTGACTGCTATCGAACCGACGAGTTGGAGTAAGTTCGATATTTTGAGCATTGGCAGCTTTGTATTTATCGGTAACGGCATCAATAAAAGCTAATTTTTCTATTACCGTTAACTCACGACTATCATCAAAACCATTGGTATAGCGGACGATGCTTTGAGTTGATTCATCTGGCTGAACACTGGAAAAAATTAATAAGCCACGGCTAATTTTAAATTCAGTTAACCTAGCATTAATAGTATTGAGATAGTTTCTGACATCTCCTTTAAATACTTTAATCACACTTTCAGAATATTCCACTGAGCCAGCAGACACGATCTGACCTGCAAAATGGTCATCTTCGATCGCCTTGATTTTGATCGCTGCAATATAGGCTGCATCCAAAGCGCGCTCTGGAGTAGAGGATAACCAACGTCTACCTAGATTAAAAATATCTTGAAGTTTCATTAATTTTAAACAGCGCGGTTAGTAATTTAAATTTAGATGCTTGGTTTGAAATTCAGTCAGCAGAATAGTACTCTAGCAAAAACATTGGCTTGAAACACCCCTACACAAGAAAATATTTAAACAGCAGGATTACTCTAGGTTAAGGGGAAAAGCCAAAAGGGGAAAGAGGGATTGTCTGCAACTTTAGTTTTCTATTTGTATGCAGCTTAACTAGCTTCACCCTGTTGAATCTTATTAAAATTAACGACACCAAAAATCAACCAGAATATAAGTAAGACTGAAGTTAATAGTAAAACAGACCCAGAACCAAACTGAGTAATCAAGACCGGCGCAGCAGCGGTAAATAAACCGCCACCAACGATCGGTTCAAAGAAAAGCTGCTTGTAGGCAAAACTTTCAAAGGCTGCTGTTTGATTATCTGGATCGACCATGCGAATCAGCAAGATTCCCGTAGCGGTGACACCCATCGACTGTCCCATATCGCCAATACCTCGCTCAAACCAGTGAACGGGAATAATACGCGGGGCAATGATAACAAAGGCAAAAATATTCCAGACAATGCCGACTAGAGACAAAGTAATAAATACTCCCAAGTTATCTCCCAGGATCGTTAAATCAATACCGGCGATCGCCGTAACAATCACAATATCGATCGCCACTCCCCCAATACGTTCCTGCATTTGGCGATCAACTAGATGTGCAATACCCAACTTAGTCGCCACAACTTGAACGATAATTCCCCCAATTAGAGCCATCGGAAACAGAGGCACAGCACTTACAAGCTCCAGACCATTTTTGCCCCAGGAAACCGCTTCTAGCCAAAATAAACCCTGAAGAATTAGCCATCCAAAAGCGATCGCTACTGCCGTAAAGCCACAGTTAAAAGACAAAACATCAATCCCCATATTCTCTATTCCAGAATTCTGCGGAGATTCTATTATCGGCATTTCTGATACTAAAAACTTTTTAGTTCGATTTAACTGAATATGACCCTGTTTCTCACCCCACTGAATCAGCCAAGTCCCGCCAATAATTCCTGTAATGATGCCTACGGTTGCCAAACCCAGGGCAATACTACCTCCTTCGGGAAACCCCAGCTTATCTAACGTTGCTGCCATTCCTGCTGCCGTACCATGTCCTCCCTCAAAGCCAATTTCAATTAGAGTCGCTGCCAGAGGATTGATGTCAAATAGAGGAATTAAAATAAAGCTGACGGCAAGAATACCAAATACATACTGTCCCCAGGCTAAACTTTGACCAAAAGCCACCTGTGGCGAGGCTTTACGCCAAATATTTTGAGGACTAGGAATAGTCTCACCTAAGAACAAAGAGGCAAAAACAACGTTAATAAATACTCCAGGACATTGCAACCATATCTGCTGCATGGCTGCAGGAAAGATACCATTAACAATCCCAGACGTAGAATCAAATTGAAAGGCTAGTTTGCCCAATACCTCTGCACTTAAGCATAAAGCGATCGCGCCTGCAATAATCGACTCTGGCAAATATAACCTTTGCAGCAGCCCTACTTTCTGCTTGATATATACCGACAGCAGCAACAAAATTGCCAGCACCACAAATGCAAAAAAAACACTGACTAAATCGAACATGAAAATCAATACTTGGTTTAACTCCAATAACCCTATCAGCTTAAGGTTAATGAATTTGGCTTTTAATTCAGGAAAGTAGCCATTCGCAGGACAAGTATACTCAAAACATCTATCAGGCTAATCATCTTTTTTTCTATTATTGCGATCGGGGCTGGCATTCAGATAAAAAACAGCGAGAAATAGACTGCCTAGAAAAACCGAAGAAGTTCAATTTAAATCCAGGTGAAAAATATAGTGCCATTCTTAAAGTAGACACTTTTGAATCAAAAAGAGAAACTACCTGTTTTGATCTAGTATTGCCACAGCAAGCTCAGACTAAAGTTTTAGATTTTTCTTCAATACTTCAATTAAAAAAATGTTAGTAAACAATCTTTTAATTGCGCCTATTTATTTTTCTGTTTTTAAAGCTAGTTTTTTAGGCAATATGTTTGAATAACTTCTACCTACATATAGCTAAAGCCTTTGTAACGCTTCAAATCAAAACATCTTTTGAGCATATCCCCAACCATTAGACTCAAAGAAATTAGCGTAGTTAGGATGAGTCTTAACCAGCAATTCCCAAACTTTACGCACCTGCGCCGTCTGCCTCTCCTCAAGGGGTTTTCTTAATGCCCACTTTGCATCTAAATGTTCCATCGTCCAATTAAGATCGTCAAGAATAATCCAGCCTCCAGGCTTGAGTACTTTATCTACCAAAAAGAACGCATAGCCAGTGTTATACCAATCATGACCACCATCGAGATAGCAAAGATCGAACTTAGTTTGATTTGCCTCGATTAGCTTCATCAAGCGCCAATTATAAGATACGGGTTCATAATAAAAGTCTACTAAATCGAGATAGCCACATTTACCCAGTAGCGTTTCAATATTTGGATCGCGCTTTTCTGCATTCACAAGGTCGATCGTCACAACCGAACCTCCTACTGTTTCTATTGCTGCTGCCATATAGCAGGTTGAAACACCGTGATAAAAACCCAACTCCAAAATAGAAGAAACATTATGTTCATGGATAAAATCCGTGAGGATTTGTGCCTGCTTGGCTTTCATGTAGGGATAATTCCCGACAATTTGCTCTACTTCTTGAACATTCATAAGCGATCGCAAGATAAGATTTCTATTTGATAATGACTGGCGCTACTTTTGCTTACCTGGTAAGTTTCGCGATGGCGTTGTTTGACCCAGAGATAACTTCTGCTGTCTTATTCAGCTGCCACCTAATTAAGCGGAACAACAGTAATGTACCAGATAGACCGAACACAACTAAGTTTGTGAATATGGCGATCGCTTACTTGATTTTTAACATTGCTTAAAATTGCTTAAAGTCTGACTACGGCTACGGCAGTTTTCCGTCGGGGAAGAACAAGGATTTAATAATTCTGGTTTAGATAAAACATTGCTCTGATGGTAAATTTTGGCGTAAAACTAGGCAAAGAGGTAGCAAGGTAGCTGTGACAGTGAAATTGACTCCCTCGAATATCTTATCGATAATTAGTCCTACACCTAATGATTGAGAATAACGCTATCAACTCTCAAGCTAGTTCAAGTACACCAAAATTAGAATTCAGCGCTTCTCGTCAGTTTACCGCCTGGTTAGATTCGCAGAAGATGTCCCTGACTTTTTCTACTTATCAGGGCGGAAAAATCTTCTTTGTTGGTTTGCAGCCTAGCGGAAGAATATCCGTATTTGAACGCACTTTCGAGCGCTGTATGGGTTTACACGCTACAGAAAATACTATTTGGTTGAGTTCTCTCTATCAAATGTGGCGACTAGAAAATATTCTGCCTCCTGGGCAACAACAAGATGGTTATGACTGTCTTTATGTCCCACAGATGAGCTATATTACAGGCGATTTAGACATACACGATTTGACTGTTAACCAGGAACAGCAGCCAATTTTTGTTAATACCTTGTTTAATTGTTTAGCAACGGTAAGCTCTACCTATAGTTTTGTCCCAATCTGGAAGCCGTCTTTTATTTCCTGTTTGGCAGCAGAAGATCGCTGTCATCTCAACGGGATGGCAATGGTAGATGGCAAACCCAAATACGTTACCTCTGTATCTCGTAGTGATGTGGCAGACGGTTGGCGAGATCAGCGTACCGATGGGGGATGTGTGATTGATGTAGAGAGGAATGAAATCGTTTTTTCTGGTTTATCAATGCCTCACTCTCCCCGATGGTATCAGGGAAAACTCTGGTTGCTCAATGCAGGTACGGGAGAATTTGGTTATGGAGATTTAGCAACGGGTAAATTTATTCCCGTTACTTTTTGTCCAGGCTATTTACGGGGACTAGCATTTACAGGTAATTACGCCATAGTTGGTTTGTCTAAACCGAGAAATAATAAAACCTTTACGGGTTTACCTTTAGATCAAAGACTTACCGAAAAAGATGCTATCCCTCGCTGTGGCTTGGCAGTTATTGACCTAACTACGGGAGACTGCATACACTCCTTGACGCTAGAAGGCGTAATTGCCGAATTGTATGATGTGGCTGTAATCCCCAACCGTCGCTGTCCCATGGCAATTGGCATTAAAAGCGATGAGATTCGACGGATTTTGAGAGTACCAGATTGAGCCAACCAAAATTATGTTCAGATCACCGTAGCATGGCAGATAAAAGGCGATCGCAATTTAACTTAGATAGCTAAATCAGCAAACTAAGACAGTTTATATAAAAATCCGAGTAATTTCTTGGTTTTTTCGGTTAACAAAGTGCGACGATAGCCGTCCGCAGCCTGCTTAATTGCCATCGCCTGAGTTGGATAGGGATGGATAACACCTGCCAGCTTGCTTAGACCCATGCCTGCAATCATAGCAGTGGTAATTTCGCTAATCATTTCCCCTCCGTGACGAGCGACGATGGTTGCGCCTAATATTTCATCCGAGCCTTTCTTGTGGAGAATTTTCACAAAGCCTTCGGTTTCTCCATCTGCCAGGG
>JBCBEA010000283.1:0-5754 GCA_038529195.1 Cyanobacteria bacterium J06600_6 | reverse complement strand
ATAATGAGGGTTGGACAAAAGCTGATGCGAAGAGAGCCTTTGAATCACTGGATTTTAAAGCTCTCTTCGCATCAGCTTTTGTCCAACCTTCATTATTGAGCAGCGCGATCGCGTCTTTTTTGTTCACAGTTTCATAGTTGTATTAAATATACTTACTATGATGTTAAATATTTTTTCTGAGCTGATAGATGATCTGTGTCACTTAGATCGACTGCAGCTATCCTAATCTAGCGATCGCTAATCTGAATTAGCAAATAAAAGTTTATTGATATTAATAATCAATTAAAATAAAGATTAGTGTCGCTAAAATTCATTTATGGTCGCCCTACAGCCCCTTGTTTCTGAGTTTACGGTCATTGGCAACCTGAAGGATCTCTCGGTTGATTCTAAAGGTCGAGTCAGATATATTTATTTGTCAACTTCCGATCATGAACATGCGATCGCCGTCAGCAAAAAACAGCCCGAATTAAGTAAACAGCTTCAGCTTGGCTGCACTTTAAAAGTTACTGGTATGCGCAAAAACAAGCTTCACCGCGATGAGGTTGAGTATAAAGCTTATCAAATTGAGCTACTTGAGCCAGCGCGTGAGACAACCGAGCCAACCGCTAAAAGCGATCGTCAGCAGAAAGCAGTGATTCTGGTGTGTCAGGGTAAAAGCTGCTGTCAGCGTGGAGGAAGAACAGTCAGTACCCAATTGCAGAAGGAAATACATCAAGCTGGCTTGATAGGTCAGGTGGAAATCAAAGCTACAGGATGTATGAAGCAGTGTAAGCAGGCTCCTCACATAGTTATGCCTGGAAAAAAACGCTATAGTCGCATTAGACCAGAAGAAATTTCCAGTATTATTAAAATAATTTGCAGTAAAAACGCTCCTAGTAAATTAACTGAGCGACAATTATAATCGACTTAACATCTAGAAGCGTATGCTTTAGCTTAATTTGATAGCCCGAAAGCTATGCTGAATAAGACCTGTTTAGAAACGGTTGCGACCACCGCCACCACGGTTATCTTCGCGAGGTCTGGCTTTGTTGACTTTAAGAGCGCGGTCCATCCACTCTGCTCCATCTAGAGTTTCAATCGCTTTATCTTCGTCAGCTTCTGATTCCATTTCAACAAAAGCAAATCCGCGAACGCGACCTGTTTCGCGATCAGTAGGAATATGAACTCGTTTAACAGTGCCGTATTCAGCAAAGACTTCTCTGAGGTCGTCTTGGTTTACTTCGTAAGAAAGGTTGCCTACGTAAATTGACATATTTTAGTTGTCTTCTCAATGAGTGTTGTGGTTAGAGAGACAGAATTATTAGGAAAGAAATAGCGCAATACTTTATGGAAAAATCCTTTTGATACTGGATACAAACTTTAGCTTTAATCTGTTGATTCTCAACCTTTACACTAACACTTTTATTAAAGCTGGAAAAAAATGTTTTGTTATATTTTGTTAAGCAATTCCTGCAAAATGGGAGCTAAACCCTCCATAGCTCTAAACACTAAGCCTGATTTGGATGAAAATAATCATATATTTCTTGTGCTAATCCCCTGCCAATTCCAGGTGCTTCAGTAAGTTTTGTCACTGATGCTTCACGAATATAGTCAATCGAGTGAAAATGCGCTAAAAGTTGCTTTTGACGCTGAAAACCTAAGCCGGAAATCTCGGCTAAACGCGATCTTCTGCTGCTTTTGAGTCGCTGCTGGCGGTGGAAACTAACGGCAAAGCGGTGGGATTCATCTCGAACTCGACGCAATAGCTGTACTCCTGGCTGTTCTGGCTCTGTATCGAGGGGATCTGATTCGCCAGGTAAAAATATTTCTTCTCTTTTTTTTGCCAGACTGACCACCTTAACTACATCTAGGAGTTCTAATTCTTGCAAGACCGCAACTACCGAAGATAGCTGCCCTTTACCGCCATCAATCATAATTAGTTCAGGAAAATCCTGTTTTTCTCCCGTTTGCTGTTTAAATTCAGACCACGGGATATTTTGTGATTCAGCAGTACGCCTATATTTGCGGAAACGACGACCGAGTACCTCTGCCATACTGGCGAAATCATCTGAACGACCAACTCTAATGTCAGGATTCTTAATTTTATAATGGCGGTAATGCTGTTTGGCAGGGACACCATCCACAAAGACTACCTGAGAAGCAACGGCATTTGAACCCTGAATATGGGAAATGTCGTAACCTTCAATTCTCTTGGGCAGTTCGCTCAAGTCGAGAATATTAGCTAAGTCCTGTAGTGCCTTCAGATTGCGATCGCTAACTCTTTGAGTTCGCTCAAGCTCATAGTTGGCATTACGCTCAACCATTTCGATCAGCTCTGCCTTCAGCTGTCTTTGAGGATTAATCAGACTGACTTTG
This sequence comes from Cyanobacteria bacterium J06600_6, assembly GCA_038529195.1. Classification (GTDB taxonomy): domain Bacteria; phylum Cyanobacteriota; class Cyanobacteriia; order Cyanobacteriales; family Xenococcaceae; genus Waterburya. Next base: position 3,399 of record JBCBEA010000283.1, on the reverse strand, counting down.
CGACCTTTTTTGGTACTCAACCAGTCAGCCAAAATCTCGGGTTCGGGTAGTTCGTGCTGCACTAAGATTTCTGAGGGGATTTCTACCGCCTCAACCGTAGCAAAATGTTCTTCTAGTACTTTTTGTAAAATTGCCCCTGGTGTTCCCGAAGTAGCGTCGGCAAAAAAGCCCAAGCGACCTACCAACTTACCTGCACGTATTTGAAATAGCTGAATACAGCAGTGCTTGTCATCTGCCGATAGAGCGATCGCATCACGGGAGACAGTATCATCTGCAAGGGCAACTTTCTGATCGGCATTGAGATTCTGTAAAGCTTTAATCTGATCGCGATAGCTAGCAGCCTTTTCAAAATCGAGTCTTTCAACCGCTTGCTCCATTTTTGCCTGAATGCTGACTACAAGCTCATCGCTTCTACCCTGAAAGACCATCGCGACTCTCTGAACAATCTTTTTATAGTCTTCAGGAGTAATCATTGACTGACAGACTCCAGGACATTTACCCATGTCGTAGTTGAGACAGGGACGATCTTTAAATAGAGGTTTACGACGCTGACGAAGGGGAAAGACGCGCTTGATTATATGTAGGGTGTAGCGCAATAGGCGAGTATCTACATAAGGACCATAATAGCGATCGCGTTTTTGAGTCGCACGACGTTTGCGGGTAATAAAAATTCGGGGATAGTCTTCCGACCAGGTAATACACACATAGGGATACTTCTTATCATCCTTAAGCAGCACGTTGTAGTGTGGCTGGTGCTTCTTAATCAGATTTGCTTCTAAAGCCAAGGCTTCCGCTTCCGTATCGGTGACAATAAATTCAATCTCCGCCACCTGTCGCACCATCATCGCAATGCGATCGCTCAATTTTTGGGCAGGACGAAAATAAGACCGCACCCGCGAACGCAGCTTTTTGGATTTACCAATGTATAAAATATCACCACTGCTATTCCGCATAAAATAAACCCCTGGTTCGGCAGGAATCTCTTTTAATCTGGCTTCTAAAAGCTCTGGCTGTTTCAATAAAGATTTAGCTGTAGTCGATGCGTTCATAGTTCCCATAACTCCTTATAGTCATAATAGATAGCTTTTGAACTACTGTGCTCGTTAAGAAAACTATAATTTAAGAAATTCTACTCCTCTATCCCTACATGCGGCGAACTAAACGCCTTTGTCCCTTATCCTTTATCCCTTAAAATTATGCCTATCACCCCAGATCAATATCTATCCCCTGAAGAATCCGCCGAAGTAGATGCTGCTTTGCTGGCTTCGAGCGAGAAGTTTCTCGCACGTTTAACCATCTCTTCCCAGAGATTGTTAACAGCGATCGCCAAAGACTATCAAACCAGCGTGGAGGAATTGACCCACACTCAAATTATTCAATGGTTTGAAAACGATAGTAAAAAAAAGCGCGAACAGGGAGACAATGCGGGCAACTTGCAGTGGTAAAGAAAAAACAAATAGTAAAAATATTAAATAGCAACAGAATTAAACATGCCATAACCCCCACGTTTTACAATGGAATTTAACGTAAACAAATTTTTAACAGAGCAATACTTTAAATTGTTATGCAAACTCTGGATAATCCCAAATCTTCCAACCCCGCAGCTTTTGACACCACGATTCATAGACGCAAAACACGGGCAGTAAAAGTTGGCGACATCACTATCGGTGGCGGAAATCCAGTAGTGGTGCAGTCAATGATTAACGAGGATACTCTTGATGTTGATGGTTCGGTAGCAGCAATTCGCCGTCTGCATGAAATCGGCTGCGAAATCGTCAGAGTTACAGTTCCTAGCATGGCTCATGCTAAAGCTTTAGCGGAAATTAAGCAAAAACTTGCCGATACTTATCAAACAGTTCCCTTAGTGGCGGATGTGCACCATAACGGCATGAAAATTGCCTTAGAGGTAGCAAAACATGTTGATAAGGTGCGGATTAATCCCGGCTTATACGTCTTTGAAAAACCCAAAAGCGATCGCACTGAATATACCCCCACAGAATTTGCCGAAATTGGCACCAAGATTCGCGAAACTTTAGAACCTCTAGTCATTTCTCTTCGAGATCAGGGAAAAGCAATGCGGATTGGGGTTAATCATGGTTCTCTTTCTGAAAGAATGCTGTTTACTCACGGTGATACTCCAGAAGGAATGGTCGAGTCGGCACTCGAATTTATCAAAATTTGTGAATCATTAGATTTTTATAATATCGTTCTTTCTCTTAAAGCTTCTCGTGTACCCGTAATGCTTGCAGCCTATAAGCTGATGGTGCAGCGCATGAACGAATTGGGCATGGAATATCCCCTACATCTGGGAGTGACAGAAGCTGGCGACGGTGAATACGGCAGAATCAAATCAACGGCGGGAATTGGTACACTTCTTGCCCAGGGCATTGGCGATACGATCCGCGTTTCCTTAACCGAATCTCCTGAAAAAGAAATTCCCGTTTGCTACAGCATTTTACAGGCTTTGGGACTCCGCAAGACAATGGTAGAGTATGTCGCCTGTCCTTCCTGTGGCAGAACTCTATTTAACCTCGAAGAAGTGCTGCATAAAGTTCGTGAAGCGACCAAACATCTGACTGGCTTAGATATTGCCGTCATGGGTTGTATTGTGAATGGCCCAGGAGAAATGGCAGATGCTGACTATGGTTACGTCGGTAAGCAGCCTGGCTATATTTCTCTTTATCGTGGGCGAGAAGAAATCAAGAAAGTCCCCGAAGAACAGGGAGTAGAAGAATTAATCAATTTAATTAAATCAGACGATCGCTGGGTTGAACCGGAAGAGAACTAAAAAATAAAAGATAGAAAGCTAGATGGACTAGACAAAATCAGTCCTAACTCAACGGATTGTTTATTTTAATTTGTTTGCCCTTTTGTTGTATCTTTGCTTGGCTACGCCTAATAACAGCGATCGCTGTTAATTTTTTGGATCACTGACGGCAGCTATTTGAATCACCATACTAAAACTAGACGATCTCACAGGGTTGCTGGAAACACCTGTAAATTATTTATGGTTAGTTTAGTTTTAGTCTGTCTTCTTGCTTTTGGTGGTGGTGCAATCCTGGGTAAAAATTTAGCTCTCAAAGGGATTAACTCAGATAATGCCCTTAAAAACTATCAGCGATCTGTAGTCTGGCTGCTGTTTGCGATCGCTCCTTTATTGGGTATTTTAATTCTGCTAGATAAGTTTCATCTTTTAGCCTTACTGCCCAAGATTTTCCCACCCATGCTGTTGATTTACCTAGGAGGTTATTTCAACGAAATAATTGTTGGTTTTGGTTGTTTTTTCTTGGGTTTATTATTATTACTGGAGCTTTCGGGGCAACGTTCTCGACGCAAAGCAGCCAAAGCACTAGTTGCCATCGGCGCGATCGCCTGTTCTCTGAGTATTTTGCTTTTCTT
>JBCBEA010000282.1:0-5772 GCA_038529195.1 Cyanobacteria bacterium J06600_6 | reverse complement strand
CTTCTGCTGATGTGGCAAAGATAGAGCTGTCTTTTGAAGATGTTTTTGAGGGACACTGGCAGCAGTTTAAGATTATTCGTGCTTGGAATCGAGACATCAAAGACGGCAAAGATAGTCTAAGTATCGAGCGAGAAGATCGTTTTGATACTAAGTTGGAAGAAGGCTGGAATGAATATATTGAAAATCTTCTACCTTTAGGTATTTCTAATTTATTTTTGTTCGACGGGGAGCAGGTTAAAGAGTTAGCCGAGTTGGATACACCACCCCCTGCAGTAGTAGATGCGATTAATAATTTATTAGGTCTAGAATTGGCAGAAAAGCTATCTGTGGATTTGGAAGTCTTAGTAACCCGCAAGCGCAAAGCCTTAGCTAGCAAAACTCAGTTATTAACTATCGAAGAAATCGAACAGAAGTTAGCAGCAAAACAGGCAGAAAAAGAGCAGGCTAATAGTGAGTTATCTGAATTACAACAGAAGTTAGAAAAAGTAAGAAAAAAATGCGATCGCGCTCGGAATAAGTTTAATAAGCAGGGAGGTAAAATTGCCAGCGAAAGGGAGCAGTTTGAAGATAGGCTTGAGGATTTAAATTCAAGATTAGAGGCGAAAAGACTGGAGTTAATTGTTTTAGCCAGCGGTAATTTGCCGTTAAAGTTAATTACACCTTTATTAGATTCAGCGATCGCACAAGGAAAGCAGGAGCAAGAAATACAGCAGCTAAAGCAGGCTCAAGGCGTATTAAAAGCTAGAGATGAAAAATTATTAAATCATTTAGCTAGTATTGACCTGGCTGATGAATATATTAGTAAGATTAAGTTTTTTCTAGCTGAAGAAAATACTAAAGTATCAGATTCGATTGCTACTGAAGCAAATAGCTTTTTGCAATTAACAGATTCAGAATTACAGCAGCTAACTAGTAATACCCGAAATACTTTACCTCTACAAATAAACTCGGCTCAAAAGGTTATTAAAGAAATTGAACAGTTAGAAGTAACCAAAGATAAGACAGAAAGTCAACTGGCGATCGCTGCTTCTCCTGAAGACTATCAAAAGCTATTGCAAGCATTAGAAAGTAGCCAGTTAGAGGCAAGCAAATACAAGATTTTATACGATCGCGAACAAGAACAAATCGAACAATTAGACCGCGAAATCGAACGTATCCAACAAGAGTTAAAGCGCAACCTCAAAAGCTATAGCGAAGAGGCGCTCGATAATCTTAACGACGAACATATTATTAAAACTTCTGCCAAGGTACAGCAAACCCTCAAACTATTTAAATACAAGCTGAAGCTAAAAAAGCTTAATAAGCTAGAAACAGAAGTCAAAGATTGTTTCTTATATCTGCTGCACAAATCTAACCTAATTAACCGCGTAACTATTGACAGCGATCGCTTTAGACTAGAACTATACGACCATCAGGGACAATTATTTCCCAAGCAGCGACTATCTGCGGGAGAAAAACAGCTATTGGCGATCGCCTTTTTGTGGGGACTAGCTAGAGTTTCGGGGCGTAATTTGCCAATTGCGATCGATACTCCCTTAGGTAGGCTTGATTCAGACCATCGCCAAAATCTCGTTGAGCGATATTTTCCCACCGCTTCCCATCAGGTAATCTTGCTTTCTACAGATACTGAAATTGGCGAGAAAGAAGTAACCATGCTGCGGAAACAAAAGGCGATCGCTCAGGAATACTTGCTCAAATACGATTCTGAGAAGCGACAAACTACTGTCGAAACAGGGTACTTTTGGTAACTAATACAAATGGAGCATAGCGGATTTGAACCGCTGACATCTTGCATGCCATGCAAGCACTCTACCAACTGAGCTAATGCCCCAAATACTTAAACAATGTTATCACAATAAAATCGTTTAATAGACTGTAAGATAATTTACGCTAAACGACTCAAGCAACTGTTGATAATAAAGTAGACCACCAACATGGCAGCAGCAGCCGCAGCAACCAAAGTTCCTGCTAACATTAAAGAGAATTCTTGCCGTTCCAAAGCCGACTGCATCAGATGCAGCGACCATGCTACTAAAGCAACATTAAATATGAGAATTGGAATCAGCATACTTTACGAAATGTAAACATGATATCTATTCTAATATATAAGTTTTGGTTTTTAGTTGAGATACCTGCTTTTTAAGCTTTGCTAAAGATTGCTAACTTAGGTAATTCTGATCGGCATCTGACGCTCGTGCAAATATGATTTGATTTCGGCAACACTCAGCTGACCAAAATGTAGCAAGGACGCTAGGAGTGCAGCTTCTGCTTTACCTTGATCTAGAGCTTCATAAATATGCTGACAGTTTCCCGCACCACCCGAAGCAATTACAGGAATTTCTACCTGTTCGGCAATTGTACGGGTTAAAGATAAGTCATATCCCGCCTGAGTTCCATCTGCATCCATGCTCGTTACTAAAAGCTCTCCTGCACCTCGTTGAGCCATCTCTTTCGCCCAGGCGATCGCATCTATACCCGTATTTTTTCTACCTCCCCGCACATACACATCCCAGCCGGGATTATTAGGATCGGTTCTTTGGCGAGCATCGATCGCCACCACAATACACTGCTTGCCAAAGCGATCGCTGGCACGATTAATTAATTCTGGCTCTCTTACCGCAGCGGAATTGATGCTCACTTTATCTGCTCCAGCCCGTAACAAAATTTTAATGTTTTCTAAGGATTGAATCCCACCCCCAACTGTAAGGGGAATGAATACTTGTTCAGCAGTGCGATAAACCACATCAACAATCGTACCTCGGTCTTCATGAGTAGCCGTAATATCTAAAAAGACCAGTTCATCTGCACCCGCATCGTTGTAAATCTTCGCCAACTCGACGGGATCTCCCGCATCTTTTAGATCGACGAAATTAACCCCTTTAACTACTCGTCCTGCATTTACATCGAGACAAGGTAAGATTCTTTTTGCAAGCATAATTCAGTTACTGAAATATTAAAACCGAAGAAATTAGACACAACAACAAAAAAGGATGAATCTAGCAGTTAATGCTAGTTCCATCCCAATAATATATTAGCGATCGCTAAAAACTAAGTGGTTTGTTTTTAGTAACGGCTACCTTGGCTGTTAGGCTTGTAAACGATAAAGCTAACAGTCTGACACTGTTTGATGTTGTCGAAACCAACTACGCGAATATAACAATCAGAATATTCAGAACGGCACTCACGCACTTCGTTTAGTACGTCTTGAGAAGTACGAGCATCAAATAGGGGTAGTTTCCATAGAGTCCAGTGGTGTAGTTGAGGAGTAGGATCTTTCTCAAACTCAACACCAGGAATATAGCCTTGATCAATCATGAAATCGATTTGCTTGGCAATTTGCTGATCTGTTAGAGGTGGAAGGTAAGAAAGGGTTTCGTAACGACGCTCTTTAGGTAAAGTTTTCATTTTTTTTCCTTATATATGTACTAATCATTTTCAGTTTCACCCATTGTTTCAGAAGCACCTTGACTGGATACTTCTGATGACGTTTGAGTAAGACGCTCCAAAAGGTAGCGACGATGAACTAAATTACTTTTTTCTATACCAGTGGCGACTATTTCAGGTATGAATTCTAAAGTTCTTGAAGCAATATCACTGCGAACAGTCATAATCCGCATTGCTAATTCCTTACCTCTCGGCTCGGACATGATCTCTTGAATATATACTTCGGCATCTCTCAGCTTCCCGCCAGACGAATATTGTCTGAGCCAGATAGATTCTTGAGGATTAGTCTCCGCTAGTTGAGCAATAACTAACTGTACTGCTTTAAAAGTTAAATAATTCTGAACGACATCTGCCGTGTTGCGCGCAATATCTTTTGGTTGCATTTAGTTAAGACAGTTATTCTGGGATTGACAAAATTTGAATTATTAAGTTCCTCATTTTTAATCCCAGATTTAACTATCCGCTGTTCACAAATAACTATTCCCTAAATTTTAGAGAGTATCCACTGCATCAAATTCGAACTTAATTTCTTTCCAAAGTTCGAGAGCAGCCTGAAGTTCAGGAGACCACTTACCAGCAGCACGTAGTACATCGTTACCTTCACGAGCTAGGTTACGACCTTCGTTACGAGCTTGAATACAAGCTTCAAGCGCCACGCGGTTAGCAGTTGCACCAGGTGCGTTACCCCAAGGGTGACCCAAAGTACCACCACCGAACTGGAGACAAGAATCATCACCAAAGATTTCTACCAGTGCAGGCATGTGCCATACGTGGATACCACCAGAAGCAACAGGCATTACACCAGGTAGAGAAGCCCAATCTTGCGTAAAGAAGTTACCACGTGAGCGGTCTTCTTCTACATAATCTTCACGCATTTGGTCTACGAAACCAAGAGTGATGTCTCTTTCACCTTCTAATTTACCCACAACCGTACCTGAGTGAAGGTGGTCACCACCAGATAGACGTAAGCATTTTGCTAATACGCGGAAGTGAATACCGTGATTTCTTTGACGGTCAATTACCGCGTGCATTGCGCGGTGAATGTGCAAGAGGACACCATTATCGCGACACCATCTAGCTAGAGTAGTGTTGGCAGTAAAACCACCAGTAATGAAATCGTGCATGACGATAGGAGTTCCAATTTCTTTGGCAAACTCAGCACGTTTCATCATCTCTTCGCAGGTAGCAGCCGTTACGTTAAGGTAGTGACCTTTAACTTCATTAGTTTCTGCCTGAGATTTCTCAATTGCTTCCTGTACGAATAAGAAGCGATCGCGCCAGCGCATGAAAGGCTGGGAGTTAATGTTTTCATCATCTTTGGTGAAATCTAGACCACCACGTAGACATTCATAAACTGCACGACCATAGTTTTTAGCCGATAGACCTAACTTGGGCTTAATAGTACAACCCAGTAGAGGACGACCGTACTTGTTTAATAAGTCTCTCTCTACAGTGATACCGTGAGGAGGTCCTTGGAAAGTTTTTAGTAGAGCTACAGGAAAACGAATATCTTCCAAACGTAAAGCTCGTAGAGCTTTGAAACCGAATACGTTACCAACCAAAGAAGTCAGAATGTTGGTTACTGAACCTTCTTCGAACAGATCCATAGGGTAAGCGACAAAACAGAAGTACTGATTGTCTTCACCAGGAACGGGTTCAACTTCATAACAACGACCTTTGTAGCGATCGAGGTCGGTTAAACCATCTGTCCATACTGTTGTCCAAGTACCAGTTGAAGACTCGGCAGCTACCGCAGCAGCACATTCTTCAGCTGGCACACCAGGTTGAGGTGTCATGCGGAAACAAGCCAAAAGGTCTGTGTCCTTGGGAGTATAGTCTGGGGTGTAATAAGTTAGGCGGTAATCCTGTACACCAGCCTTAAATCCACTACCTGTTTTAGTTGCCATCGTTGGTCATTCCTCCATAAATAAAACGCTTAATTTTTACTTTCCCTATAGAGCCACTTATTACAGCAGACTAAATAGTCTTGCCATGCAAGGTTTTTAGATTAAGACCAACGGTCAGAGTAACTTCTGACTAAATCTTGCCCCAACTGAACCTAATCCCGTTTACTTAAATCTAGATTTCACGCGAAATCGCTAGATAAATTGCCAGGTGACTCTATATACCGTTAAAAAAAATCAGTAGAAAGATGTTTCGTAGTCTTAAAAAAAACCGTTGCTATAAATAGCACAATAAGCTATTTCTCTTCAGTAATTTCTTATGTTAATAGAATATCATGAATGTTAATACTTTATCTGTATTTGTCACTAGATTTTGATTGGTTTATTTTTTACGATACATAAAATAAACTAATCATTATTTTCC
>JBCBEA010000281.1:0-5778 GCA_038529195.1 Cyanobacteria bacterium J06600_6 | reverse complement strand
GTTATCTCGGTGCTGATTTGCAGCGAGATCTCTCAAATTGGGGAATCAATCTTCAAACAGCGAAACGTTCTAATATGAAAGATTATCGCGATCGCAATTGGCTAAAATTAATGCTAAAAACTCGCCGATTAATAGAAACAGTCATCGGACAACTTTGTGGACGATTTAATCTTGAAACAGTTAAAGCTAGAGATTTGTGGCATTTAACCAATCGTATTAATCGTAAACTTCTTGCTCATACTCTTGCTTTCTGGATTAATCGCCATTCTTTTCATCCACTTCGTTTTGAGCAGCTCATTTCTGACTAAGAAAAGTTGCACACGGCGTATTAGAACTTCGTTTAAAGAATCAACGGTGTGATCGACAAAAAAACCGTATTTAGGTCGCTCGATCTGACGGTAGCGAGCCATAGTTCCATCTAAACTGTCTCCAAACCAGTTGATAATCAAACCCAAACTAGCAAGCCAGAGAAATCCTGGAGTCCAATTTGCTAGCAGATAGGCAAACAAAATTACAATTGCCCCAAAAATCCCGAATAATGTCAGAAGATCGGGGCTAACCCAGCTTGGCATCCGGGCAGCCAACCACTGTAACGCTGGTTTTTCTAAAGGGGCTAGCAGAATGTCATTAATTCTAGTATGGGGCTGAATTTTACTCATGTTGGAGAACGCGGTTGAGTTTTATTTCGCGATCATAACTAAGGGTTTGGCAATTACAAGCTAATCAGTTTACCTGTACTATAAGATTTACAGTTCCAGAGTAAATTTGTTGAGGCAAAAATAATCGATCTCTAGAAGCCTAAGAAGTTAGGAACTACAATTGATTTACGAGCGATCGCAATTGTTTTGATTAATTTGACTCAAAGCCATCTCTTTAACTCAAAGCCATCTCTTTAGTAAAACGTTTCGCACCTTAGCCACAGAAACACAATGGCAATAAAAAGATCTTCTCACTCGCCAGAAAACACCCCGCAACCTCACCAGCCTCGGAGTCCAAAAGCAAAAAATTACGAAGTTACTTTATTGTCCCCACAGGCAAATACTCAAGAAACTGAAATAAACGAAGATAAAATTCGCCCCCAGAAACTAGCCGACTACATTGGACAAAAGAAACTCAAGGGTATTTTAACAATGGCGATCGCGGCGGCAAAAGGTAGAGAAGAGCCTTTAGATCACCTGTTACTATACGGTCCGCCTGGGTTAGGTAAGACGACCATGTCCTTAATTTTAGCGACAGAAATGGGAGTCAACTGCAAAATCACTTCTGCACCTGCTTTAGAACGCCCCAGAGATATTACAGGATTGCTGGTCAGTCTCAAGCCTGGGGATATTATCTTTATCGATGAGATTCATCGCCTTAATCGCATGACAGAGGAATTACTCTACCCCGCAATGGAAGATTTTCGTCTCGACGTGACGATCGGCAAGGGACAAACAGCCAAAACTCGTAGTATTCCCTTACCTCCTTTTACCCTTGTAGGAGCAACTACCAAAGCAGGAGCGCTTTCTTCTCCTTTACGCGATCGCTTTGGCATTATTCAAAGACTACGTTTCTATGAACTGGACGAACTCACTTTAATTGTCAAACGAACAGCTGAGATTCTTAAAGCGAAGATTACAGAGTCGGGAGCGATCGAAATTGCCCGTCGTTCTCGCGGGACACCTCGTATTGCGAACCGCTTGCTGAGAAGGGTAAGAGACTATGTACAGGTGGAAAAAGCAGATCAAATTACGGAAGAATTAGCTGCGACGGCGATGAGTCTATTTGATGTCGATACGGAAGGTCTAGACTGGACAGATCGTCTAGTGCTAAACACCATTATTGAGCAGTTTCATGGTGGTCCTGTTGGTCTAGAGGCGATCGCTGCAGCAACGGGAGAAGATCGCAAGACTATTGAAGAAGTATACGAGCCATATCTGCTGCAAAATGGCTATTTAAGCCGTACCCATCGAGGCAGAACTGTTACTGCCAAAACTTACAAACACTTAGGTTATGAGCCTAAAACTCCTGAACAGGTACAGACTGAATTGTTTTAGTCTTTTTTCTCCTAGTCTCTTTCTACTTTCCCCCATAGTAAAAAGCGATTTCTTTTTCCTTTAGAGCGGGGAATTCAGCATCTAACAGCATTTGGTTTAATTCAGCCTGAGCTAAATGTTTCGCACCAATACGAACGATGCGCGATCGCATAGTGTTGGTTACGCCACTACGCTGTCTTCCCGCTTCAAAGCCCATGACTTTATTGTATAAATTGAGCTTGTTCGCGGGAATTTTGGAGCCATCTAAATCTAGACCTTGGGCGATCGCCTGATCTACCGCGTCTGCACCTTTTGTATCTGCCATTTTATTTGCCTATTTTTGGATCGTCAGCATCTTACCAAAGAACGTTCCCCCTACCGAGTAAATGCAGAAATGTTTTTCAGCTCGGCAAAATAAAGCTAAATTTACTGGCGATCGCCTGCAGATAGACTAATAAGATTAGGGTTAACCGTATTTCAGGTAGCGTTAAGGCGACTTTTAATCGGCTCAAGCTGGCAATTATAATCAGTTCAGATCAAATATTTATTTACAAATCGAAGTAGAAGCGCACATAAAAAATATTAATACATATAATAATGAAGAGTTATTAGAGTTCTAGATTCGCGAAATAACTATTCTAAAATTAAGGTTAATTAGTAAATTTGGACACTACTGCAATTGAGCAGTGTGAGTTACACATAAGAAACAGTTGAGGAAGGATTGCCATAGTGATTCAAAACCTAGCACAACATTATAAGGTCTTGGGATTAGAACCAGGTGCATCTCTAGATGAAGTGAACCAAGCCTACAAAGACTTGGTCTTTATTTGGCATCCTGATCGCGTTCCCCAAGATAATGAAAGACTAGTCAAAAAATCGGTGGCAAAGATCCAGCAGATTAACGAAGCGAGAGATTCTTTACGTTCTTATCACCGCCAGCATAAATCTGCCCCTGGTAAGTATAAATCTAAATCTCAGGCATACTCTCACAGCGCAACAAACAGTCGTCAATCAGATCGAACTGCGACAAATGAGCGTCGCGATCGAGCTTCTAGCTACCGAAATCCCTACAGCCAGACACAAAACCGCCAGAAAACATCGTACACTCGTCCCTACGAACAGCGTAGCCGAGCTTATGAACAGCCTCGTACCTGGAATTATCGAGACTATTACTCTAGTTCTAGTAGCCCCAATGGAAGTAGTAAAAGAGATGGCTATCGAGACTTTCGCCAAACTAGCAAACCATCAGGCTATGGCTATGCACGCCCTGCAGAAACTGCCCATCGTCGTCCCCATTCCCAAGATTTGCGCGGTGCAGATCTAAGTAAGTCTAATTTTAAAGAAAAAGACTTTTCGGGTAGAGATTTATCTCAAGCAAACCTATCCTACTCAGACTTGAGCGATACCTTTTTGCACAAAATTATTTTAGAAGAGGCTAATTTACAGGGTGCTAATCTCAAGGGCGCTAACTTACTTCAGGCTAATTTACGTAACGCCGATTTAAGAGATGCCAATCTTATTGGTGCGGATCTAAGCGGTTCGGATCTAAGTGGTGCAAACCTAAGTGGGGCAAAAGTTGGTTTTAACAACAAAATTATGGTGAAAATAACCGCTGTTAAGCTGACTGGTGCAACTTTACCTGATGGCTCAATTCATCCTTAGTATTATTACTATTGGTACTATTGGCGATCGCATTTTCAAGATTAAGACATTAACTCTGACCAAAGCGGGTCGGTTATTACATCAAATTTTCAGGATGATAAGATACCATCTCGATGTTTATTTTGTTTAGTCGATGACTATCGATCCTTTGCTCGGAACATGGCTCTTAGTCGGCAGTGTTTCTTACCGTAGCGAACTAGAAATTGTCAACGGAAAGAGAGAGCCAATGGGAGTAACGAACTGGCTAAATGGGAAAGGCGGCGATCCGAGTCCCGAAATTATCAGCACCTCCGGTTTGACTCTAACAATTACAAAAACAGGATTTCAGGAAGAAAGAACGGGCAATCCTGATATTCAATGGTTCAATACGCGAGGAGAACTATCTGACGTTCAACCTTTCGAGGGAACAGTTAGTTTTCATGGCTCAAAAGTCTATCTAATTGCGAATAATATACCTAAGTGGTCAAAACCCTCTAGCAAACAGGGGCAAAAGAAGTATCGATATGCTGATGGAGATACAACTATCTCCGAAACAGTTGAAATACGAGCTGATGAAATGGTTCGGACTATGAACGTAGTCACTGATTTAATTTACTTTGACAGAGTAATTTTGATCTATCAGAGAAAGAAAGAAAAAGTAAATGATAAATAGACAAATAGCGATCGCAAATCCCGAATCAAAATAAGATCGGGAATTCAAATGCGATCGCCTTTATACTTGCCGATTACCGACTAATTCTGAGCAGCGATACGAGAAATATCTTTATCTCCAGCGTTAACGTACTTAAATAAAGAGCCACAGGCGACACGATTTCTGCTGGCAGCATTACGCCAAATTTTAGTAGCAACAGCTTCTAACTGATGACCTTCTGCGGAGAGCATTTTAGACAGTACGCTGGCATCAATAAAAGACCAAAATGAACAAGACTCTAGCATGTAAGGTTCTTGAGTATCACTATGAATGCGAAAATCATAGAGAGAGTAATCACGATTTCCGAGGCTAGAGTGAGCGATTTTTACTGCTTGAGCTAGTTTTTGTTTTAATTCTGGGGTGATGTTTGCCGGACAGGTAACATTTACTGGCTGTCTGATCAAACTCCCATTGTTTTGAGTACCTAATTTGTCATCCAGAGTTCTGATTGGCTGTTTTTCAGTTAAAAGGTATTCCATTGGGGGCAAAACATGTAGCTCATTGTCTTGTTCAATTACGCCAACGCGTAATTCGCGACCAGGAATATATGCTTCAATCAACAAAGTATCGTCGTACTTAAAACCTGATTCTAAAGCCAGCTCAATTTCCGCTTCATTTCTAACTAGGGTAATGCCAGTGGAGTTATCTTCGGAGTTAGGCTTAACCACAAAAGGAGGCTTAATAGTTAGGGCATCTCCTTTGGTCAGTAACTGTGCTTGAGCAACTCTAACCCCTGCTGCTTCGACAATATCTCTCGTATGAGACTTATTAGTAATTAAAGAATTACAGTCAGATCTTGAACCAACGACAGGGATACCCAAGATGTCTTCAAACAGCGCACGGTAGCTAGTCATACCTGGAAAACAGAACATGTGAGGTACGACAACATCAGCCTGAGGTAACTGAGAGAGCGCCTGTGCAAGAGATATTTTTTGCCCCAGATTGTCTAATGACGAACCCAACTGCCACATGCCATCAGGATGAACTACTACATAAGAACTATTGACATTCTGTGGTTGAACTACCTCACTTGCGTAGAGTGTCGATAGCTGAAAGTAAAAATCGGAAACGGCAGAACCTACCAAATGTAACACCGACAGGGGAGCAATATTAGTCAAAGATTTTTGTCGATCTTTAACAATTGGGGAAAATGTAGTCATGTTAGATTTATTTTTAGTTCAGGTTGATTTTTGAGGCAGTAACCAAAGCAATACCAACTCTTAAATTTGCAACTGAGATTCATCGAGGAAAGGTGATTAAACTAAAAAATACTGGCGTTATCAAACTACTGGTTTAGCCGTATTCACTAGAATCAAAGCAGCTTCACTGATGAATTTTGAGTCAGAGTGGCATATCAAGCTGTTACCTTGCAAAGCTGGTATTAGTATTTAAAATTTTGCTTTTTAAGCT
>JBCBEA010000280.1:0-5790 GCA_038529195.1 Cyanobacteria bacterium J06600_6 | reverse complement strand
AAATTAATGTGCCGACTATTAGGTTATCTGGGTTCATCAATTCAACTAGACCGTATTTTAACAAAGCCTGAACATTCCTTAGTGACTCAAAGTTATAAACCCCAGGAAATGACTGCAGGCTTGCTTAACGCAGATGGATTTGGGATTGGTTGGTACGATTTAGCTCAAGATCCTTTGCCTTACAGCTATCGACATACTTTACCAATTTGGAATGATGCCAATGTGCCTCAACTGGCTAGATATATTCAATCTTCCTGCTATCTAACATATGTCAGAAGCGCGACTACTACTTCTTCGATCGCTCTAAATAACTGTCAGCCATTTTCCCATCAGAATATTTTGTTTATTCATAATGGCTTTATCGACGATTTTCGTGATACTCTCTATCGACCAATTCGCCAACAGTTAAGCGATGTTGCCTACAAAAATTTGCAGGGAACGACGGATTCGGAACACATTTTTGCCATGATTGTTGATCAATTAATAGCAGACGATAATATTAGCCTGCAGCAGGCTTTAAAAAATACCTTGCTCAAGCTAACAAAGATGGCAAATGAGAATGGTTTAAAGTTTTCGGCAAATATTGTTCTGAGTGATGGAAAACAGTTAACCGCCTGTCGCTATGCCAATCGTCAGGAAACTCCCAGCCTATACTATATAAAAGACCATTCAGAATATAGCAATGCAGTAATCATCGCTTCTGAACCCTTGTTTACAGGAGATTGGATTAGCTGTCCCGAAGGAAGTCTTATTGGTGTAGGAGAAAATCTTGAAATCAGCGTCAACTCAATCCTGTAAGGATTCTCTTGCTAGAGTTCTTAGTCAAACTCGCGCGAATACTCTAAAGCTATTGGCTCAAATTGATGAATCAACATTTTTTCGTCAGGTTCATCCCGAATTTAGTCCAATTGGCTGGCATTTGGGTCATATTGCCTTTACCGAAGCAGACTGGATTCTACACCGCTTGGCAGATTCTCCTCCTAGCGTTCCAGAGACTTATCCGCGTTTGTTTGCTGCCGATGGATTACCAAAACAAGAACGGCAAAATTTGCCTAGTATTGCCACAACTACAGAATATTTAGAAACGGTTAGAAAGCAGACCGATAATTATTTGCAAACTGCTACCGTCGCACAGCAGGAGAGGCTGTGGCGCTGGCTCATTCAGCATGAAGGTCAGCACTGCGAAACAATCTCTTTTTTATGGCAGCTACACCAGCAGGGTAATTTAAACATTACTAAAGCTGATGGCGATCGCATTATAAATTCCCAGAGTTCTAAATCTAATTTTGATGCTGCCGAAATGGTTTTAGTTGTAGCAGGAGAATTCACGATTGGCAGCAATGCCGTCGATGCTCTAGATAATGAACGTCCTGCCCATAAAATATATCTAGACAGCTTTTGGCTCGATCGCTATCCCGTTACCTGCAAACAATACGCAGAGTTTATGACTTCTGGTGGCTATCAGCAGCGTCAGTACTGGAGCGAGTTGGGTTGGCAATGGTTACAGAAAAATCCTGTTAACCAGCCTTTATATTGGTCGGATAGTAACGATTTGTCAGACCATCCCGTATCGGGAGTTAGCTATTACGAAGCCGAAGCCTATGCTAATTTCGTCGGCAAAAGACTGCCTACTGAAGCGGAATGGGAGAAAGCTGCGGAGGGAGCATCTCTAAACTGCAATTGCGATCGCGCGATCAAACACACAACCCCTGTCGATACCTACAGAGAGACTAGCAAGTATGGCTGTCAGGACATGTTAGGCAACGTCTGGGAATGGACAGCTTCCTGGTTTGATGGTTATCCAGGCTTTAAATCCTATCCCTATCCAGGCTATTCCGAAGTATATTTTGATGGCAAGCACCGAGTTTTAAAAGGAAGCAGTTGGGCTACTAATCGAAGTGGTTTAAGAACCAGCTTTCGTAACTGGTATCACCCAGAAGTAAGGCAAATATTAGCAGGATTTCGCTGTGCGAGGGATTAGATATGTTTCGTGCTAAGACGCAAAGGCGCTAAGAAAGCTGTTTGGCGATCGTCTTTCTTTAATCTTTCAATTTGATATCTAAATTCTTACCTAACAACTAACAACTAACGACCAACAACTGCTTACTGTTCTGACTGCGCCGTTTTAATTACGGGTAAATGACTCAAAGGTACGGTAAAAGTGACTGTAGATCCCAAACCATCGCCCATACTGTAAAAAGAAATTCCGCCTCCCATTGCCTCAACTAGCTTTTGAGAGATTGCTAAGCCCAAACCAGTGCCACCATAAGATTTTGTCCGCGAACCATCTACCTGATAAAAGTTTTCAAACAGCTTATCTTGCTTTTCGAGGGACACGCCAATTCCCGTATCGGCAACGCTGATTTTAACCATGCCAGGAAATTCAATTCCTTGACATTCAATTTTCTTGTTACTGACTTCGGCACTAATTACTATTCCCCCTTCTTTGGTGAACTTAATGCCGTTGCTAACTAGGTTTAACAACACCTGAAGTAGTCTTTGATAGTTGCCATAAAGGGTGACTGGGGTTAGAGTCGCTGGAGATTTAATTTGAAAGCTGAGATTCTTTTGTTTAGCTTGGGTCTGAATTAGATTATCAACATCCTGTAGTAGTTCATTTAACTCAATTTCATTTAACTCTAGCTCCATTTTCTGAGCTTCGATTTTAGAGAGATCTAAAATGTCGTTAATCAGGTTTAGCAGATGGATCGATGATTTATAAGCCTCTTCAATAAATTCTCGCTGCTCCTCAGGATCGTCAGCCATACCTTCGAGGAGCAGTTTTAAAAAGCCAATAATACCGTTTAGAGGCGTGCGTAATTCGTGAGATGTATTCGCCAAAAAGTCGCTTTTCAGACGGTTCGCTTCTTCTGCCTGGATGCTAGCCTGTTCGACTTCCCGATAGAGCTTGGCAAGGGAAACAGCAGCCTCTACCTGCTCGGCAATTTCTCGCAGCATCTCCATTTCTGCCGTGGTCCAATGACGATAGCGATCGCACTGCTGTAAGCAAATTAAGACATCTTCTTCACTACCGCTACCAGTGGAAATAACCAAAACAGATTTGCACTGTAAGATATCCTCTTCGATAAAGTCTAGAGCTAACGGGTGATCTAACCCTAATGCCTGCTGTAAGTGAACTCGATTATGCCAATTAATTTGATAGCTAGTAGTCGAACCGTACTCTTCTAAACAATACTCTGCCTCCACCGAAAAACGAGTCAGATTATGATGATTTACTAAAATCAGACACCGACTGGCTGCAAAAGTTGAGCCGATATTATTAGCTGTATGTTGGTAGATTGTGGTGAGATCGAGGCTACGACGAATTTGCTGTACGACCTGACTCAGAAGTTTTTGATAGCTGTAGATGGCTGCGGGGACTTCGTCTTCCGCGAAAGAAAACATTTCTGCCTCTTCTAGCAAATGTCCGATCGCCATTACTGCCTGAGGTGCGCCTTCAGAGGGTAAAATAGGGCTGATAATCAGTTCAAATGAATAAGAGATTTCGCCACACTGAAATAGACAGTAACACTGCTCTGGTAAACGACGTTTAATTACCCGACGGACTTTCTCCAAGTAGGCAGCAGTATCGATAGGTCTAAAAAGCTGTTTTAAATCGGTAGAATTGTAGTCTCTTGACGATTGAGACAATAAATCTAAGCCATATTCTTCTGCTTTTGACCACCAAAAAGAAAGATAGTTACCCGCAATATCCTGAGTAAAAACTAATTCTGCTCCCAGATGATGCCATTCAATCTTGTTGACCGACATAGTAGTACTACTATTGTTGTTTAAATCAAATTTGGGAAGCATTGGTAAATCGGTAATATTTCAGGCAATTTGCTAAAAAAATCAATTATTATACCTGAAACTATAACCTATAGATATTTAAGCTAGGAATTTGTTTAGTTCTTAATCCTTATCTGTCATATCTTAAACCTTCATTCAATCTCAGTCATTCCATTCGCCTTGAGGTGGCACAGGAGGATTGCGCTGGAAAGCTCTGGTTAAATCAGTGTTGTCGTTTCTTTCGCCTCTTAACCATTGCTTAATTGCTGCCTCAATTACACGGCTAGGATCCCCCGTCAGATGTTGAATCTGTTCCAATACTTCTGAATCTAAATTAATTGAGACTTCTACTTTACTATTGTCCCTAGCTATATCGTCTCCAGCTACCTCGTTGGCTTGATTTTTATTCGGCAAATCGTCATTCATAAGAATATTTTTTGGTTCTATTTTTATTTTACCTAGTATCGATCCAAACCCTAGCTTGAGAAATCGGACTTGATAAAAATCTTCTACAGATTGGAAAATAAGTAAAAATGGACATTACAATATAGCAAATAGTAACTTTTAAATATTCTTAACTCTGATTAACTTTTATGACTGATGTTCCTGTATCGCGCATTCGCAACTTTTCAATTATTGCTCATATCGATCATGGCAAATCTACCCTAGCGGATCGAATGTTGCAAGATACTGGGACTGTCGCTCAAAGGCAGATGAAAGAACAGTTCTTGGACAATATGGATCTGGAGCGAGAAAGAGGAATTACCATCAAGCTCCAGGCAGCAAGGATGGACTACACTGCCAAGGATGGACAAGATTATGTCCTAAACCTGATTGATACTCCTGGACACGTTGATTTCTCTTATGAAGTCTCTCGTTCTTTAGCAGCCTGTGAAGGAGCATTACTGGTGGTTGATTCTTCTCAGGGAGTTGAGGCACAAACTCTGGCTAATGTTTACCTGGCATTGGAAAACGACCTAGAAATTATTCCTGTTCTCAATAAAATAGATTTACCTGGAGCAGAATGCGATCGCGTGGCGCAGGAAATTGAAGACGTGGTTGGTTTAGACTGCACCGATATTATTCAGGCTTCGGCAAAAATTGGTTTAGGCGTGGACGATATCCTAGAGGCGATTGTCAAGGATGTTCCCCCACCAGCAGATACGGTAGACGAACCGCTTAGAGCCTTAATTTTTGACAGCTATTACGATGCTTATCGAGGTGTAGTTGTTTATTTCCGCGTCATGGATGGCAAGGTTAAAAAAGGCGATAATGTGCGTCTGATGGCATCGGGCAAAGAATATGTAATCGATGAGTTAGGAATTCTTGCTCCGACCCAGATTGAAGTCGATGAACTGCATGCAGGAGAAGTAGGTTATTTTGCAGCAGCAATTAAAGCAGTAGAGGATGCCCGTGTAGGCGATACTATTACCCTGGTAGAAGAAGTCGCACCGGAACCCTTACCTGGCTATACCGAAGCTAAACCAATGGTTTTCTGCGGTCTATTTCCTACCGATTCAGATCAGTATCCAGATTTGCGAGATGCTTTAGACAAGCTCAAGCTCAACGATGCAGCTTTGTCTTATGAGCCTGAAACATCTAGCGCCATGGGCTTTGGCTTCCGCTGCGGATTCCTCGGTTTACTCCACATGGAAATTGTCCAAGAAAGATTGGAAAGGGAATACAACCTCGAACTGATTACCACTGCGCCTTCAGTTATCTATCGCGTCACAACCATTGATGGCGAGGTGATGGAAATTGATAATCCCAGTTTGTTACCAGATCCTCAGAAGCGGGAAAAAATTGAAGAGCCTTTTATTAAGGTAGAAATTATTACCCCAGAGAATTATGTGGGTACGCTCATGGACTTGTGCCAGACTCGACGGGGCATTTTCAAAGACATGAAGTACTTCACCCAAAATCGTACATGCTTGGTATATGAATTGCCCCTAGCGGAAGTGGTTACCGATTTCTTCGATCAGATGAAGTCTCGTACCAAAG
>JBCBEA010000279.1:0-5829 GCA_038529195.1 Cyanobacteria bacterium J06600_6 | reverse complement strand
GCGGGGGTACATGCGGACAAGTCCTTTGTCCCGGTTGAGCAAACTTCGTAAGAAGTAATCATACTGTGCCAATTCTCTCTGGAGGCCAAAAGCGAAACACCGCATGACCGATGGCGTTTTCGATTGGTAAAAATCCCCAGATATGGGAATCATTGCTGTTGTTGCGGTTATCTCCCATTACAAACAGCTGTCCTTCAGGGACGGTAACGGTTATTAGCTCGTACTCTGGAGGTGCAGCGATGTAGTTTTCGACTAGAGGCAGATCGTTAACATAGACTACGCCGTTTTTAACCGCCACTGTTTCGCCAGGCTGGGCAATTACTCTTTTGATAAATGCCTGACTTTTATCGAAATTACCAATCAGCATCAACATTTCAGGGGGCTGGAAAACAATTATGTCCCCCTTTATAGGTGGATGGAGTTTGTAGCCAACTTTTTCAATCACTAGGCGATCGCCAGTCTCTAATGTTGGAAACATCGACTCGGAAGGAATATAGCGAGGTTCGGCAATAAAGACGCGGATAATTAGAGCTAGGGTTAGCGCCACGACGACAGTCAGGCTATTTTCTTTGAAATTGCCCCACCAGTTACTTTTTGGCTTTATTTTTTTTGGTTTCAGTTTGGGTTCAGTTGAAGACATAGTTGATTTGAGTAGGATGGTCAATGTTATCTATTAATACTATTGTTGTGCCTCAAGGAGCAGAATACCAGGCAGTTTGTCGCGGTTTACGTAAAGCAAAGGTAAATGACGTAGAAGTGATTGCGATACCTATTGGCGCTAGATTTGCCGATCGCATTTTATTAGACCACGGCGATCAATTAAATTCTTTATCGCCGGTTCTCATAATTGGCTTGTGCGGTGCTCTTGGTAGTTACTCTATCGGCGATGCTGTATTAGTCACAGACTGTAAGGATCGGGAACAGAATCAGGTCAACCTCAATCAAGAGTTAACGGTTCAAATTCAACAAAAACTGGCGATTGAAACCGTAACTGCTCTGACAAGCGATCGCCTAATCACCCAAGCCTCAACAAAAATGGCACTGGCTCAAAAGTACCAAGCCAGCATTGTTGAAATGGAAGGCTATTGCTATGTGAACAAACTACAGCAGCAGGAAGTATCGGTAGCTATGCTGCGAGTTGTTAGCGATGATGCTCACGGAGATATTCCCGATCTAAATCAAGCTATTGACGAATCAGGCAATCTACAAACTTTACCTATGGCGATCGCCTTACTCAGACAGCCCTTCGCAGCAGTTAGGTTAATCAAAGGTTCTTTAACTGGATTGAAGGCTTTAGAGCAAATCACCAGAAAATTATTTGCTAGCTGAACTGAATCAAAAATCAGCTAGTTTTCTCCTTACCCATTTAGCGATCGCTATTTTCAAGATTAAAGTTTATGAAAATAGCCTAAAAACTAAAAGCTGAGAGCTGCGCGCATCGATAGCCAACAGTAGTTAAAACTGGCAGTTTAATGTTCTACCGAATTCATAACCCGACGAATATTTAAAATATCGCTCATACTTTTAATCCGTTGGAAAACATACTCTAGCTGCTGGCGATCGCGAATATCTAGGCTTAGAGAAATCAGAGCAGGCTTATTTCGACCAGTCTTAACTCCCGCGTTACGCACGTTGATTCCGCGATCGCTGAGTCGTGCCAAAATATCTTTGAAGACGCCGACGCGATCCATCGCCTCAATCTGAATATCAACGGGATAGGTAAAGGGCGAACCGTCTGCTGACTCGTCATTCCAGCTTACGGGAATAATTCTCTCTCCAGGAATCTTGTCGACATTTTCGCAGCCTTGAGTATGAATCGAGATTCCTCTAGAACTAAGAGTAACCGCGCCAATGATTGATTCTCCAGGCAAAGGTTTACAGCATCCAGCTATGTGATAGAGCATGCCCTCTACGCCGATTATCGGCGACTTTCCACCACGCTCCTGCTCGTTGTTATTGTTGAGATGGGCGGGAATTTCAACTTCTTCTTCCGTCTCTAGGTCAACTTCGACGGGCTGCTGCTCTTTAACTACATCCCTTAAGCGATTGACCACATGATTTTGAGTAACTTCCCCGTAGCCTAAAGCTGCCAGCAGATCGTCAACAGAATGATAGTTACAGCGCTGGGTCACAATCTGCATGGGTTCAGATTTGAGCAGAGAATCAAATCCACTTTTGCCCATTTCTTTTTCCAGCAGTTCTTTTCCGCGAGCAATATTTTCATCACGGTGGGACAGTTTGTACCACTGACGAATACGATTGCGGGCAGTAGGCGAAACTACAAAATTCAGCCAGTCTAAACTCGGATGACTATTATTTTGCGTGACGATTTCGACAATATCGCCATTGGCTAATGGCTTAGACAGTACAGACCAGCGACCGTTCACCCGCGCACCTTTCATATGGTTGCCAATTTCGCTATGAATACGATAGGCAAAGTCGACGGGGGTTGCCCCATGAGAGAGCGCAATCACATCGCCGCTAGGGGTAAAGACATACACGTCGTCCTCAAATAGATTATCTTTGACGCTCTCCATATATTCTTGAGCGTCGTTAAGATCTTTTTGCCACTCTAGTAGCTGACGCAGCCAGGTAAACTTATCGTCATCGGAAGAAACGCTAATGTTACTCGAACCTGTCTCTTTATATTTCCAGTGAGCAGCAATCCCGTATTCGGCAACCTGATGCATCTCTTTTGTCCGAATTTGAACCTCAATCGGACGACCATTTGTCCCGACCACAGTCGTATGTAGAGACTGATAGCGATTGGGCTTCGGCAAGCCAATATAGTCCTTAAAGCGACCAGGAATAGGTGTAAAGGCATCATGGACTACCGCCAGGGCGCGATAGCACTCTTCATTCGTGCCCACAATAATCCTGAAGGCAGCAATGTCATAGATCTGGCTAAATTCTTTTTGCTGACGCTGCATTTTTTGGTAGATACCATAAAGATGTTTGGGTCTACCCTTCAGCTCAAGAACATTTATTTTTTGGTTGCCCAAACGCGATCGCAAAGTCTCGGTAACCTGAGCAATTCTCGCCTCGCGATCTGCTCGACGTTCGGCAATTAAAGCCTTAATTTCCCCGTAATCTTCTGGCTCTAAATACTTAAAGCAAAGATCTTCTAATTCCCATTTAAATCGACCAATACCCAAACGATTTGCTAGGGGGGCAAAAATTTCTCTCGTTTCCTGACTAATGCGTCTTTGCTTTTCCGGCTTGAGATGGTCGAGAGTGCGCATATTGTGTAGCCGATCTGCCAGCTTGACCACAATTACGCGAATGTCCGTTGCCATTGCCAAAAACATGCGACGGAAGTTTTCTGCCTGACGCTCAGTCGTGCTCGAAAAATTAAACTTAGATAGCTTGGTTACCCCCTCTACCAGAAGACGAACCTGTACCCCAAACAGCTCCTCAATCTCTTCTGGAGAGACTTCTGTATCCTCAACTACATCATGAAGAAAACCCGCTGCAATAGTAACGCTATCTCCCCCCAAACTACGCAACAAGGTAGCAACTGCGATCGGATGAGCAATATAGGGTTCTCCCGACTTACGCATCTGTCCCTCATGAAGCTGATAGGCAAAATTAAATGCTCGGCAAATCAACAGATTATCAGACTCCGATTCTGACGATTCATGATCGATCAGACATTCCTGCAACCACTGGGGAAGTTTAACTTCGTTACTATGGTTTTCTATGAGGGAAATAGCTGTCATAGATACAAATAATATTTAGTAATGGGGGAAAGTCAGAGCAAAATAGAAGAAAATTATAAATTTACGCTATCTATAACTCATGGATTTAGATATTCTTTAACTCTAGTTGAATAAGTTACTCCAGAGTCAAATGTTTATAGTTAAATTATGATTTAATTCTGTAATTTAACCTCAGTATTAATACAATTAATTGTTTAAGCTTTTGCCTCATAAAAACTTACTGACGACAATCGCTTTTTGAATAACAGTTCAGAGCTAAAGTCAAGGATACTTAACAAAAACTTATTCAGATTGATACCTTATTTTAACCCAACAATGTTAGGTGCATCACACGATCGAGCATATCAGGATTTCTTGACTTTGTTAACCAAATTTATGGAAGTTACTGTTCAAACGCAGCCAGGTGAAGAAACAGCCCTGGTTAGGCAAAAGTTTCAAGGTTTATCTCGCTACTTCCAAGCAGAGATTGCCCAACTTAACGATCTTAATTTACCGCCAGAGATTGCTGCTCGTTGGCAGTCAGTCCAAACTGAAATTCTGCGGGAGTTCAAACTGTTGTCGACAGATATTTTATTTTTAGCTTCGGCAAAAACAAATTCAACTCAACAAAAGAGACTAAAAAGTATCGAGTCACGTTTGACTAAATTGCTCGGTTATTGTCAGATAATGTTGAATAAAGATAGCAATTGATACAGTATTAAGAATTATCTTGTGTAGCTTAAGGAAGCTCGAAGAAATATCATCTAGCACGATGACTCATGCTACTATTCTGCCAACAATTTATTTAGAGCAAGAATTCAGAGCAGTGAGTCGATTATTAATTCGCCTAGTAATAGGAGCCGTCTTTGCCGTCTTTGGCATGTTTAATTATTTTACTAATGTCAGCGAGAATCCGATTACGGGAGAAAAACAGCGAGTACAGCTATCTCCCCAGCAAGAAATTGTGATTGGTCGTCAGTCTGCAGGCAAAATGGCGGCCCAGCACGGCAATCTATATCCCGATCGCACTTTACAGGCATATGTAGACGAAGTAGGCAATCGTGTTGTTCAAAATTCGGCAGCCCAGAATTCTCCCTACCCTTTTGAGTTTCATCTGTTGCGCGATCCCCGTACCGTTAATGCTTTTGCTTTACCAGGAGGTCAGGTATTTATTACCGCAGCCTTGCTCAGTCGCCTCAACTCTGAAGCACAGCTAGCAGGAGTCCTCGGTCATGAAGTAGCTCATGTGATTGGTCGTCATGGTGCGGAGCATTTAGCCAAGCAGCAGTTAGGCAGTGCTTTAGTCAACGCGGTGGGTATTGCAGCTAGCGATCGCCCTGGTAGCGGTAGGCAGGCAGCAATTTTGGCTCAGGCGGTAAATCAAATGGTCAATCTCAAATATGGTCGAGATGATGAACTAGAAAGCGATCGCCTGGGGTTTCAATTTATGACCGAAGCAGGCTACAACCCAGTGGGCATTGTTGAATTAATGCGGATTTTGGCTTCGGCAAGAGGTGGTGCGGGGGGGCAGCCAGAATTTATGAGCACTCATCCCTATCCTGGCAACCGTATTCAGCAGCTAACAAGTATTATCAACGAGGCTTTTCCTAACGGCATTCCTGGTCAATTACAGCAGCGCCAAGACCGCTTTCGGCGGGTAGTCGCACCTCGTTTATAGCCAGAGTTCATCAAAAGCTGATAGCTAAAAACTAATTAATTTCAACGAAGCAGACTCATATTAAAAAACTTATGGATATCACTACTATTTACTGGCTAGTTTTAGGTGTAATGGCGATCGGCGTAATTGGGGCGACAATTCCAGGTTTACCTGGCAGCAGCATTATTCTAGTCGCTATCTTAGGCTGGAGTATTTATACGGGTTTTGCCGGTATTGGCTGGCCGATGGTGTTAATTTTTACAGTCTTGATCCTCAGTGCCCTAGTTGAATATATTGCCCTCTACTTTGGAGCGAAGCAGTCGGGAGCAAGCAAATGGAGTCAGTACGGGGCGATCGCCGGCATGGTACTGGGTTTTGTTGGTCTGTTACCAGCCTTACCCTTTGGCGGACCCTTAATTGGAGTTTTGTTTGGGGCGATTATTGGTGCTTTTGTCGGCGAATATGCCTATCGTG
>JBCBEA010000278.1:0-5853 GCA_038529195.1 Cyanobacteria bacterium J06600_6 | reverse complement strand
GCTGGCTTTACTTCCTTAGCCCATACTGATGAAGATGTAGATCGCACTCTCGCGGCAGCAAAAGCAGTCTTGTCAGAAATCTAGATTCTAGAATTTATCTGAGTTAGTCAAACAAACTATTAGGCGGGGATCAGTCCTCGTCTTTTTTTGTGAATTTAGATCGGCGAGCGTTTATTGGGTGCGGTACATTACTTCTGGTGAGCCTAAAAATCGCCAAGATGCAAAACTGGCAATTAAAATTGGAACACATCAAGTGAGTATAAGCATGATTCGTTTCCAACAGGTCTTAAATTATCTAATTATTTTTCCTATTATTTTTGCCACAGCTAAACCCGCCCTCAGCGAACAGAAAATTCCCCAGCAGGAACTTTTGATCTGGAGAGTCGATCCAAAGCCAGGAAATATTTACAGCGTTTATATTTTAGGTTCTTATCATATTGGCAAAGACTGTGAGATAAATTCTCCCGCCTGGGAACATGCTTTTAAGGATGCAGAAACGGTGGTGTTTGAGGTCGATTCCCTTAACGATAAAAAAGCGATCGAGCAAAAGTCTTTACCGTACATGAGCAAATTGATTCAGCAAAAAGGTATTCCTGCCAACCCTGAAGATAGTTTACAGGGAACTGTCGATCCTCAGACTTACGAGCTGTTAAAAGAAAAAGCAGCAGCAGCAAATTTTCCCATCGACAGCTTTGCGAGACTAAAACCGTGGGTATTTATTTTTGCCTTTACCTCAACTCAAGCTACCCAAGGTGAATATAAACCTGAATGTGGTTTGGACTTAATGAACGCCAAGCTTGCCGAAACTGAAAACAAAGACACGGCAGGATTAGAAAGTCTCGAATATCAATTGGATATGTTCACAGATTTATTTATTTCTATGGACTCAGAGGAGATTACGGAAACAATATTGGCGATCGCCGAAGCAGAATCAAACGAAGAACTGTCAGGCTATTTAGATGCAGAGTTTGACTCTTTAACTAGCATAGTTGACTCTGGAAATCTAGCAAAACTCGAATCAACAATCGAACAGTGGTGTAGTGGAGAAGAAGAGCAGTGCGAATCGTTGCTATATACCCGCAACCGTAACTGGATTCCTCAAATAGAAGATATGTTGCAGCAAGATCGCGATAGCCTAGTAATCGTCGGTGCGGGACATTTGGCTGGTAAAAACAGCGTCATTGAACTTTTGAAAGAAAGAGGCTATCGAGTTAGAAGGTTTTACAACAATTTTCGTCTGAGCGAAGAGTGATCTTCAAGTTTCAAACTCATAGGATGATTGTCCAGATCGTCGATCGCGATCGGGTTTTAGCAACACGTTAATATCAATCGGGATTATTCGCACATGGTCGTTGCGATTTAAAAGCTCGAATCTAAAAACTCGCAACAGCGAGTAGCGATCTCCAAACTTGGGGTTTAATTTTAGTTAAAGCAGATGTCAACTCGATAAATAGAGTCTTCTAAGATCTAATTCTTTGACATACTTTGATCGCCCTCAAGCCATCCTCAAACGTAAAGGACGATCTGAAAATACAAAATAACAACTAAAAGACAGCAGACAGCTTACTTTGCTTCTTCTAGCTGATCCAGACGCAGCCAGACGTTCGGTGTAGGCACATAGAACTGCACGAGAGCATAGTCATCGTTGACATCTAAAATTTCTCCTTTGCTATCAAACAAATAGTTAGGCAGACGTACGTCACTTGCTTTTGCTTCCAGGCTACCTTCAAACTTTTCTCGAACTACCTTAACTAAAGATCCTTTTTTAATGCCTGCCATGATGAATTTATTCTGATTATTGCTAACAAATAGATTATATAGATTCGAGCCAGTCCAGCAACAGAGAATTAAACTGTTCGGGATATTCATCATGAGGACAATGTCCTGCGTTTTCTAATTCGACTAACTTGAGACGAGAATTTAAGGCAGCAATTTCCTCTGCCTGATTGGGCGGAATCATCTTATCTTTTAGTCCCCAAACCAAGAGCATCGGTGAGCTAACGCGAGGTAAAAGGACTTTAACCGATTCAGCAAAACTAGCTTTTCTGACGCTGCGAGACAGACGAAAAAGGGTTTGACCTGCGCCGTCGTCGTAGGCAGGGCTGGAAAGAATTTCGACTAGCTCATCAGTAACCGCTGCTTTATTCGGATAGGCAACTCCTGCCCATTTACGAATGACATTTGGTCTTCTGACAAACTTCAGCAGGTTTTTAATTAACAAAGGCGAAGCAAATAAATTCTCGATCGCCGTCACCAGAGGTTTAACCAAAGGGGGTAACATGTCTTCCCGCACCGAGACATCGGGTAAACTTAGCATTGCCAAACCTCGAACCATCTCAGGATAAGTAACAGTCGCATTGAGGCAAACTAACGAACCGATTGAATTGCCGACTAAAATTGCTGGTACGCCAATAAAGGTCTGCCAAAAATCATGCAGTTGTTCTGTCCATAAAGCTGCACCATAGTCTGTGTCTGCTTTTCTAGATGCGCCAAATCCGAGTAAATCTATGGCATAAACCGTATGATATTGAGCGATGATCGGTAAATTATGTCGCCAGTGTTCGATACTCGCCCCAAAACCATGAACAAAAATGATCGGCGGATATTGTCTGCTGTCTGACTTTTGTGGCGATCGCAAAAAACTATAGCGAGTCTGCCAACCCCGCCAAACCCAATCTCTTTGGTTGCCAATTCGTTTCTGCCAGGTTTGGTTTGTAGTCAACTTACTTACTTAAAAAATATTTACAAGATAGACAGTGGTGACGAAAAGTGCATCTAGTACTAGATCGGGGATACGTCTAGGCTAGAGATAAAATTAACTTAACATTCTATTAATAACAAGATCGGTAAGATGGTAGATGATA
Organism: Cyanobacteria bacterium J06600_6; assembly: GCA_038529195.1. Lineage (GTDB taxonomy): Bacteria > Cyanobacteriota > Cyanobacteriia > Cyanobacteriales > Xenococcaceae > Waterburya. Next base: position 2,989 of record JBCBEA010000278.1, on the reverse strand, counting down.
TCAGTTTTTATCATCAACAATTTTTAGTTCACAATATTACCAACATAAAAGGAAAGACAATATACGCCTGTGAGAGATAGAAGACGCAGTAACAACAGTCGCGACTTAACTAAAACCAACGAAAGAATCCGCTTCCCCGAAATTCGCGTTATCGACTCTGAAGGAGAGCAGCTAGGAATTATCACGCCCAAAGAAGCACTCACAAGAGCGCAAGAGCAGGGCTTAGATCTAGTTCTGGTTAGCGAAACCGCAAAACCCCCAGTCTGTAAAATTATGGACTATGGGAAATATAAGTATGAGCAGGATAAAAAGCAAAAAGAAGCGAAGAAAAAGCAGCATAACGCTGATGTAAAGGAAGTAAAAATGCGTTATAAAATTGAGGAGCATGATTATAACGTGCGCGTCAAAAACGCTCAACGCTTTCTTAAGTCGGGAGATAAGGTTAAAGCGACTATTAGTTTCCGTGGTCGAGAAATTCAGCACTCACGCCTAGCAGAAGACCTGTTGCGTCGCATGGCAAAAGATTTAGAAGAATATGCTGAAGTGCAGCAGTTTCCGAAACGAGAAGGGCGCAACATGATGATGATGTTGTCACCGAAGAAATAATTTGGCGTTGCATCTTCATGGGATGGTAAGGATTAGGCAGAGGAAGCAGGGGAAGTAGGTTTTTCTTTATTCCTTATGATGAAATATCATTCCGTAGCTATGCAACACCAATAATTTTAGTCAAATTCAAATAGCTATCAAAGACTGGGGTTAGTAAAGTACTAGCCCCAATTTGTTTGTCTTCTACTCGGCAATTAGCTTTGGTTAGCTCTAGTATCTTTTACTGCAATCCAGAACAAAATTATGGTTAGGGGGATGCTGGCAGCCAAGATCGAGCCTGTAACGGTACTTCCCAACTCAGGATTACCAGAAGATAGTTCAAATATCGAACCCACAGCAGCGATCGCTGTAATACAGCACAATAGCAGACAAATCCCGCTTTTTGGTGTCATTGAAATCATTTTATTAAACTCCCTGGCTATTTAATTAGCTATATATTAAATTTAGTTCGATCTATTTTGCTTGTTTTCGGACTGGCTTAACCGCACTGGCAGCAAAACCGCGCTTTTTCAATTCTTCATTCAAAGCGAGGCTATTATCCACGCGATCGACGAACATCACACCATTAAGATGATCCATTTCGTGCTGAATAGCGCGGGACAACAAACCAGTAGCTTTTAGTTTACAGGGTTTTCCCTGTTCGTTTTTATAAGAAACCTCGATAGTTTCAGGGCGAGTAACTTCTAGGTATACTCCAGGAATACTCAGGCAACCTTCTTCGTTATTACAAAAGTCATTGCCCATTTTAGTAATTTTGGGATTGATTAAAACTAAAGGAGGTTCTTCAGGCTGATCCAAGGCAATATCAATTACAATCAGCTGCTTATGAATGCCCACCTGGGGTGCCGCCAAGCCAATGCCCTCTGCACTGTACATCGTCTGTAGCATTTCACGCACTGTCTGACGTAGCTTATCGTCCACTTTGGCAACTCGTTTTGCTGGCTGACGCAGTACGCGATCGCCCAAATAGTGAATATCGAGGGGTGGGTTATCGAGCTTTTTCTTCTCGACCAAAGTGGCAGTAGTCATAATTATTTAATCTAATCACAGCATTTAAAATTCTCTTACAGTATATTTTATCGCTAATTAAATGCGAGGGAAAATGTGAAGTATTACCCAATCTATTATTAAATATAATAGTGAACGTCATATAAAAGTTATTAGTGATGGGTAATCTATCTATTTACCTCAATGAGGAACAGCAAAAAAAGCTAGATTCTTTGACGGAAAAAGGTTTATCAGAAGATTTTAGTAATCGACCGACTCAAGGGATTGTTAAGCGTAACCGCAGCACTTTAATTGCCACTCTCATCGAACAGGCACATAAACGTTTAATCGAAGCAGAAATGATCGCCGATGCGATCGCGATTGATCGAGAAAATCTAAGTTGGGATGCAGAAGAAGAAACATGTCAGATTATCGACTCGGAGCAATCTGGTCTATAAACTTTGAGCCACAGGTAGCTTCAGAAATAAAGAAAACAAGACCAGGGTTAGTTATCAGCAATACTAAGTTTAATATCCAGAGACAGAAAATAACGGTGCTGCCTCTAACCTCTCGGCAGAAACAATCTGGCGGTATGGCGAGAATATTTGTTCCGAAATCTACGCAAAACGGTTTGACTCAAAACAGCGAAATAATTGCGATCGCTCCTGCTACATTCGATAAAAAACGATTCAATCGCTTTATCGGCATCCTCGAACCCCAGCTTTTAGAAGAAGTTCAAACCAAGCTTAAAATCTATCTCGATCTCTAACCAACAATTTTTTAAATGTGATGGTGACTACTTTAAATTATGAGTAAATGGTCACAAGTTCGTTGTAATTGCCATAATCGCCTACCCTTACCAAAAAGTAGTTGGTGGGATAAACCTTATCGTCATGGTTGCCCACAAAAATTATCACCAAAGAAAAAAAGAGAAATTGAAGCTTGGGAAAACAATATAGAGGGCGTGTACGAATGCGGACATCGTGATGGCATGCTAGTTCAATTTGGTTCTATAAATATCATCAAATTAGGCTATGCGATCGAGAAAGTTTTCGCTAATGATTTCTTGTTTGAAATTTATCCAAGAGTTGGCGACTGGCGCAATTACTTCTCTTCAAACTTTGATGGGGAACTTCGCATATCACCAGAAGAAGCGGAATTATGGCTGATGGAAGCAATAGAACTCGAACAGGCATTTTTGAGCCAGAAAAATTTATCTTACGATAAGGTTCGGCAGATTCTTAATATTCTATTTTATCGAGAAGCCAAATCAGATCGCGCTCTCGACTGCCATTTTGAGACTATTAAAGCAATGAAATTTACTCGGGCTGTAGAGTTCTTAAATAATCTCGATGATATGGGAATTTCCTAAGTACAGGACAAAGAATCAATAAAA
>JBCBEA010000277.1:0-5862 GCA_038529195.1 Cyanobacteria bacterium J06600_6 | reverse complement strand
GTTAACAACCTCGATTTAGTTACAAGTTTAGCGATCGCCCTTCTTTTCAAAAGATCGCTCAATAAAAGCTAAATTACACTATATTTTGATTACTGCAGGATCTAAATTCGAGTCAATAAATTGTAATGAGCATATACGTTACAACTCTTATCAGTTATGGCAAAGATGTAGATCTATAAACAAAGCGATCGAAATCATTTCTCATCATTATCATTTAGGTAATGATTTAAATATTCAGCCTAAAAAACAAGCTATTTACTTTTTGCTAACTGAGGCATTCTTTATAAGACTTTTTATATGTTGCTATCCAAATTACGAACTTTGTTCGCTTCAGAAACTACTTACAATCCCCAGCTAGATAGAGCCAGGAAGAGACATCAAGGTTTACCTAAAAGTGAACACGACAAGTTTTACGATCTCGCCCACAAAAATTATAGTCAAGCCTGCGCGATCGCTCAGGATCGCTATACAGAATTAGCTCAGATGTTACGAGCCGTTGTTAAGGAGCACTATACTTCTGCGGAAGAAAACAAAATCAACGCCATTATTATTGCGGAAATTGATATTTTGGCAAGCAAAGCCAGCATCTTCCCCGATATGGATCATGAAGATGTTTGGTATACCGATCATTACGATTTAATTGAGCTAGCCAGAAACATGGGAGTGGGTGACGAGACTCTCCCTCACTGGGAGAAAGAGTCAAACCTCTACAATCGTTATTTGGAAATTCGCACCGCTGATTTAGTTCAGATTCTCTTGGAGATTTCGGAAGAGGCTCTAATTGATGGTTATCAGTCTGGGGCAGATGTTGACTGCTGGTTTAGCTATATTGCCAGAGAAGCTTTGAAGTCCCGCCGAAGAATATCTCGCTACCGTCGTAAACAAAGTGAATCGTTGTATATTTCCTGCAGGGGTTCGGGTATTGGCGACTGGGATAAGAATTGAGGTTAAGAATCTAAAGCTAAATTTTCTTGTTTTTTGGCTTCTCTCGCTCGACGGCGATTTACCTGTCGGGCTTTTTTTTCGGGAGTCAGGCGATCGTAACAGTGGGGACAAGAAATATTAGATTCATATTTATCGGATTCTTTATCTGCTGCTGAGATAGGATGCCCACAGGCATAACAGAGTTCATGACTGCCCAGTTCTAAGCCTTCTTTGACCGCAACTCGTTCATCAAAGACAAAACATTCTCCCTGCCACAGACTTTCTTCTGGATCTACGTTTTCTAGGTATTTAAGAATTCCCCCCTTCAGGTGATATACCTCTTTAAAACCTTGGGAGAGAAGATAGGAAGAGGCTTTTTCGCAACGAATTCCCCCCGTACAAAACATGGCTACTTTTGGATTTTGGGCTGGATCGAGATTTTGCGCCACATATTCGGGAAACTCGCGAAAAGATTCGGTATTAGGATTCTGCGCTCGTTCAAACGTGCCTATTTCTACTTCATAGTCGTTGCGGGTATCAATCACGATGACTTCTGGATCGCTAATTACCTGATTCCAATCTTGTGGGTTCACATAAGTTCCTACCTGCTGATTGGGATTTACTGCTGGCAACCCTAAAGTCACAATTTCCGACTTGATCTTTACCTTCAACTTGGCAAACGGCTTTTTTTCCGCCGTTGATTCTTTATGTTCTAAATTAGCTAAGTTCGGCAGGGTACGGAGTTTAGATAATACAGAAGCGATCGCCTTCTCCTTACCGGCGATCGTGCCGTTAATTCCCTCTTCTGCGAGGATGACCGTGCCTTTTATCCCTTCTGATTCGCACCAGGCTAATATTTGCTGCTGTTTGCTAGCCAAATCTGTCAGATCGGCAAATTTATAAAAGGTAGCAATTAAATAACTCATGACATTAAAGCTGATGCGCTTAACGCAAAATATTGAATTAACAATTAAAAATGAAGCTTATTCAATGAAAAACGACTTAAATTACGCTTGAGGAAACTTTTTGTTTTGTACCTCTTGAGTAAAATCTTTGACAGCATCAGTAATAACCTCTTGGAGATTGACATAAGACTTGGCAAAAGGAGGCTGCTTGGCAGATAGACCCAAAAAATCTGTCGTTACCAATACCTGACCATCACACTGATTTCCCGCACCAATGCCAATCGTCGGAATGGCAATTTTATCAGTAATGGTTGCAGCTAGCCCACTAGGAATATGCTCTACAACAATACTAAATGCTCCTGCTTCGGCAAGAGCGATTGCCTGGTCGATAATTATTTCTGCCTCAGCCTCAGTTTTGCCCTGCTGCTTATAGCCTAAAGTCCGAAAAGATTGGGGAGTTAAACCAACATGACCCATAACGGGAATACCGATTGTGGTGAGCTCCCGCACAATATTAACAATCTTCGGATGCCCCCCTTCAAGCTTGACTGCCGATGCGCCTGTTTCTTTGATAACTTTACCCGCCGAGGCGATCGCCTGTTCGACACTAATCTGATAGCTCATAAAGGGCAAATCGCAGACTACTAAAGCACGTTTTACTCCCCGACTAACAGCCTGGGCATGGTGGATCATTTGCTCTAAGGTTACAGGTAAGGTGCTGTGATGACCTAAAGCTACCATCGCTAAAGAATCGCCAACGAGAATAATATCTACTCCAGCGCGATCGAGTACCTGTGCCAAACTATAGTCCCAGGCGGTAAGAGAAATAATAGAGCGTCCTGTCTCTTTCCACTGCATTAATTGCTGTAAAGTTACTGCCATTGCGATCTAAGCTGGATCTAATATTTTTCGAGCGACTGTCTTATTTTAATAGCTGAGTAGAACAAAACTATTTATCCTTCAAAATTATGGCTAAACTGCAATTACAAAATTTACAAAAAAAATATCGCGCCGATGTTATTCCCGTTAAAGATATTTCCTTGGAAATTGATGATGGAGAATTTTTGACTTTGCTAGGACCTTCAGGATGTGGGAAGTCTACGCTGCTCCGCTTAATTGCTGGTTTAGAACCCGTTACTAAAGGACAGGTAATTATTGGCGGAAAAAATGTTAACAAGACCGCACCAGGCGATCGCAATATGGCAATGGTGTTCCAAAGCTATGCTCTTTATCCCCACATGACCGCAGCCGAAAATATTGCTACTGCACTCAAGCTACGCAAAATGCCCGAAGCCGAAATCAAACAGCGAGTCGGACAGGCAGCTACTAAATTAGAATTAGGCGATCTGCTCGATCGCAAACCAGGTCAAATGTCTGGGGGTCAAAGACAGCGTGTTGCCCTTGCCAGAGCCTTAGTCCGTGACCCCGAAGTATTTTTGCTTGACGAGCCTTTAAGTAACCTCGATGCCCTACTCCGAGAGCAGGTCAGAGCGCAGATGAAGCAGCTATTTAAAGAGCAAAATAAACCCGTAGTCTATGTTACCCACGACCAGACCGAAGCCATGACTCTTTCGACTAAGGTGGCTGTACTCAATAAGGGCATGATTCAGCAGCTAGATCCCCCCAGTCGCATCTATTCTCATCCTGCCAATGAATTTGTCGCCAGCTTTGTTGGCAGTCCCCAAATGAACCTGCTAGACCTTCCCTGTGGTAACTATAGTGCAGAAGATGTTGAGGATCTCGTTGCTTTACCAGATCTTGTGGCATTGATAGGCAAATATCGCTTCAAATTGCCAACAAACCTCGAAAATATCAAGAATGTGGTTTTTGGTATTCGTCCCGAAGATGTCTGTCTGGCTAACTCCGAATCTGAAGCAAATATTGTCGGTCAAGCCTATCTAGTCGAGCAACTAGGTAAGGACAACTTAGTGAGCCTCAAAGTAAAAGACTCCGATATTACTATCAGAGCCTTATTGCCCAGCGATCGCGACTGGCAGGATAAAACAGTTCCTCTAACAATTCAACCAAGTAAAATTCACTGGTTTGATATCGAAACAGGCGATCGCCTTAATTAAACTATTTGTAGCTAAATTTAACTGGCTACTTTTTCAGGCTTGGGTTTAGAAGCAATATAGTTGGCAAGCTGAGTGTTAATTTGCTCGCGAACAATAAAGCGGTACTCGGTAAAGTGTTCTAAATAAGCACATAGAGTTAGATAAATCTCTAGCTGACGGGGTTTCTTGACTAGTACCTGAATTAAATTTGCCCAGAATAAGAAACGAGTTTGAGCAATTACGCCCTGTTTCCAGAGAATTAGACCTAAGGCGCGGATGGTTTTCCAGCTTGGTCGAAGGGATTTTGCATTTTTGACGCTGCCCAACATCATGTAGTAACGGAAGACTCGCTTGAGATAGTTAGCAGGATCGTAGAGCGTCCAGAAAGCATCAACGTATTCCGTGGCGATTTCTTCAATATCTCTGGTTGGCACAAAGTTCATCAAGGTAGTCTGATTAATGTTTGCCGAACCGTTAACCAATCTCTCTTCTTTTTCCAACCTATCCCACAGTGCCGTGCTGGGTAGCGCCTGAAGCATACTAAACATCGCCAAAGGAATATTAGTTTTTTCCACAAACTGGACAATGCGATCGCCCGCACCAGTTTTTTCGCCATCAAAACCAATAATAAATCCAGCCATTACCTGCATTCCTGCGCGAGTAATTTTGTCGATCGACTCGGTTAGAGGATCGCGAGTATTTTGAAACTTGCTGGTCAAAGCTAAGCTGTCTTGGTCTGGGGTTTCAATTCCCAAGAAAACTTTCTTGAAGTTACATTCAACCATCAATTTCATTAGCTCATCATCTTGAGCCAGATCGACAGAGGCTTCTGTTGTTAGACCAAAGGGATATTCTTTTTCTGCCATCCAGACTTTTAACTCTTTGAGCAGCAGCTTAACGTTACGTTTGTTGCCAATAAAGTTGTCGTCCACCATGAAGACGGCACCGCGCCAACCTAAGTCATAAATACACTCTAACTCCGCTAAAAGCTGTTCTGGAGTCTTGGTACGAGGTTTGCGTCCATATAGCACGATGATGTCGCAAAATTCGCACTGGAAAGGGCAGCCACGAGAAAACTGCACCGACATATTGTCGTAGGAATTGATGTCTAGCAAGTCATAACGAGGAATCGGAGTCTCCGTTACCGCAGGCTTTTCTGTCGAGCGAAAAACTCCAGAGCGATCGCCACGTTCAATCGCCGCAATAAACATCGGTAGGGTAATTTCCCCCTCGTCTAGAACTAAAAAGTCAGCCGTTTCTACTTCTTGAGGAGAGGTAGTGGCATAAGGACCGCCAACTGCGACTAGCTTATCGCGCTTTTTTGCCTCCGCAATTAAAGCCAACATGTCATTCTTCTGCACGATCATGCCAGATAAAATTACTAACTCTGCCCAATCCCAATCAGATTCGGTGACTTCTTCAATATTGTGATCTACAAGTCTAAATTCCCACTCTTGTGGCAATATTGCAGCCACGGTAATCAAACCCAAGGGTGGCATTAGAGCTTTGCAGTCTACCAAAGCTAATGTTTTCTCAAATGACCAAAAACTTTTAGGAAATAAGGGGTATAGCAATAAGACCCGCATAATAAATGCCTCAGATTAAAAATTCAAAGTTATATAAGCTTATCTCTTTCAAATCAAGAACGTCGTTAAAGGTTTATGTAATTCTCGATCTTCAAAAGCTTGTGACTATCTGTTCGGATCTCTCAAGTCCCGCTCTAATCTATGTTTTAGACTTACCTTAACCTAAAACATTTCCTCGTTAAATATTGGAAAATAAAAGCTAATTGGCAACAAAAATATCCTGGCAAAGCAGATTAAATTAATCTGCTTGAGTAATCGAAGGGTAACTATAGCAATTCTCATAGTCATGAAGTACAGTAACAGCAATGAGCAAACCAATTACGAATATCATCTTTTGTGACTTTTGACATAGAATCAACTATGGCATCAAGTAAATTGGGATATGTTCTTGCC
>JBCBEA010000276.1:0-5871 GCA_038529195.1 Cyanobacteria bacterium J06600_6 | reverse complement strand
TTGAATGCCACGGCATCAGCCAATTTTAGACCCGTTGTTCGACTGCGGAGCGATAAATCTTACGAATCTTTCTCAAAATTCGCTCCCAAACAGAATTTTTACAGTCGGGATTTGCTGGGTCGCAACTTTGAATTGCCTCAATTAATTTTGCTTCTCTTACGTCTACATAACCATCGCTGTAGACTAAACCACTAATCTTTTCTAAAAGCTGATGGTACTCTTCTGCTGTATGATTATCCCCAAAATATTCTTCAAGCCACTGATAGCATTCTTCAGCATTAACTGGTTTTAACTCTGATAATAAAGGCTTAATTTCTGGGTCGTCAGCTAACTGAAAATCTTGAGCTACATGACGTAGGTATGCTCGTTCTTCTGGCTGGATTACACCGTCAATCCAAGCAGCAGCAATGAGGATTTTGAGAGTTTGCTTCATGTTTTTCACTTTTTTCGCCTCCATCTCACCTATCTCGTACTAGTCTCACCATAAAAAAACCGTCCATATCTGAGCGGTGAGGATAAACTTTAATCCACCCCTCAGATGTTGCCCAATGTTGAGCGGGGGTATCTGTATTTAGCTGAATACTCCAGTTAGAATTACTCTTTAAAAAAGATTGTATTACCTTTTCATTTTCTAAAATATTAAGAGTACAGGTAGCATAGACTAACACACCTTTTGGTTTAACCCAATGTGCTGCTTCTTGTATTAGTTCGCTTTGCAGCTCGAAAAGTGAATTAATACCTTGAGATGTTTGTCGCCAACGTATATCTGGGCGCTTGTGTAGCGTACCTAAACCAGAACAGGGTACGTCTAATAAAACGCGATCGGCAAGATTATGAAAACTGGCAACGTCGCGACTATCTCCCGCTTCAATTTGAATTGACTGAAGCTTTAATCGTGCAGCATTCTCGCGCACTTTTTTCAGGCGTTTCTCTGCGCGATCGCCCGCCACAATGTGACCCCGATCGCCCATGAGTTCGGCAATATGAGTAGTTTTTCCTCCTGGTGCAGCACAAGCATCAATAATTGTTTCTTCTGGCTGGGGATCGAGTAAGTGGGATACTAACTGAGCGCTACTGTCTTGTACTGTCCACCACCCCTGTTTGTAGCCAGGTAAACCAGCTACCGCACCCGCACCTTTAATTCTTAATCCTTGAGGCAGGTACGGTATACGCTCGACGGCTACACCAGCATCCTGTAGTGCTGCCTCCACTTCAGCGATCGAAGTTTTCAGGATATTGACTCGTAAATCGATTTTGGGAGAAAGGTTAAACCAGGCTAATAGCTGATCCACCTCTTCAATTGGCAACTGTTCTAGCCAAGTGGCAACAATCCAGTCAGGAAAACTATGTTTTACGCCTAATTTAGTGACGGGATCGGCGCTCAAGCTTAAGGGTTCTGATACCTCAGCCTGACGGATATAGCTTCGCAACAAACCATTAACGACACCACTCAGTTTTCCTAAACCATTGTTTTTTGCTAGCTCGACGCTAGTGTTAACTGCTGCGGAGGGGGGAATGCGATCGAGATAGCGTAGCTGATATAAACCTAGATGGAGAATAATTCGTAGTGCAGGAGGCTGCTGCGCTGCTTTTTTCTTGCCCAGCGCGTCAATTAAGCTATCTAAAGTCCTTTGACGACGAACTATGCCATAAACCAACTCACATGCAAAACTACGGTCTGTCTGGCTAATATCACCCTCTCGGCTGGCAGATTTGAGTACGCGGTTGAGAGCCACATCTGTATAGGCTTTTTTCTGATAAACATTTTGGAGTGCCAAAAAAGCCAGGGAACGAGAATTGGTTGGAGATACCATGCAAAAGAGAGTGGAGGGAGAAAATTTCTCTATTTATTTTACAGTGAGCATCTTACCGCAAAAATTAATTAAAGAGAATTATTTGCAGGTTATAACAGAGAAGATCGTGCTTAAACAAAAGTTGATTACTCAGGGAAATAACTAACAATGGAGCATAATTACTCAATAGTAATTCAGTGGTCAGAGCAAAGTAGCTGTTTTATCGCCAGTTTGCCCGAGTGGGGCGAAAATAAAGTCAAAGGCGAGTCTTATGAACAAGTGTTGGCTAACGCCAGACAAACCATTGCTTTATTAGTCAAATCTTGTTCGGATCAGGGAAAATTATTGCCTACACTCGAGACATTCCAACGACCTTCTTTAGCTCATTAATAGAAGTTTATTCTTGCTGGTTTTCAGTTTAGTGTCGGAACTAAAACAAGTAAGATTGAGAATAAGACTCCGCCCCTACAAACTATTTTCATGACTATCAGCAGCGATCGCCCCAAACTCATTAACTTCTATACTTCTCCGATTGGGAAAAAGATTATCACAGGCACTACAGGATTAGGTTTATCTTTATTCGTGCTGGTTCACATGCTCGGTAATCTGACCCTCTTCACTGGCAGCCAAGCTTATAACAAGCTGGCTCATTTTATTGATAGCTGGGGTATCTTACTCTCCGCTGTCGAGTTTATTTTACTGGCGATCGCTTTATTTCATTTAGTCGTTGGCATTACAATTCGGCTCAATACTCTGAAAGCTAGACCCGTAGGCTATAGGCAGCTTAAAAGTGCGGGAGCGCCGAGCAAACAGTCAATTAGCTCTCGCAGTATGTTGATCACGGGAGGGGTGCTATTCGGCTTTTTAGTACTGCATCTAGCAACTTTTAAATTTGGGGCATATTACTCAACGGCGATTGACGGGGTAGAAATGCGCGATCTTGCCAGCTTGGTAATTGAAAAATTTCAGCATCCTCTATACGCCTTTGGTTATGCTGGGGTGATGGTTATGCTCGGAGTTCATTTGCGCCATGGGATTTGGAGTGCTTGGCAATCAGTGGGCGTACTTGATGCAAAAATCAGCTCTCCCATATATGCGATCGCCCTGATTTTTGCTGTTTTAATTGCTCTAGGTTTTGTTGCTTTGCCTTTATCGATTTATTTTGGTCTTGTCTATTAATTTCCGTAGGAATGCAGCTAAAGCGATCGCCTGGCTCTCATATTTAGAAAGTCAACATTGGCATCGTCAAATCTTATTGAGGCGCTACTCCTGTACCTCCTGGAAGTTCTGAACCGAGAATCGTCCGAATTTTAATTGGCGCTCCTTGAGCTTGGGGTTCCCAGCCGACATCATAACCCGCATCCCAGGCTTGCTTTCTGGCTGTACGAAATGCTTCAAAGCTATCTGGTCTGACAATAAAAATCAGATAATCTTGTTGTGGATCAAACTGAGCTAATACCTGTTGATAAGCTGATTCAGCCTTGGTTACCTGAGTTGTAGTTTCGCCAATATCTGCAGATTTGGGTTGAAACAGCAGAGAAATTCCCCGATCTACCGCCTTGACTCGATAGCTTTCGGTATCGGTTTTAAAGTTGCTTTGGCGTCCGAGCAAGCTTAACTGACAGGATTGGAAATTAGCCTGCCCGCTAGCCTTATTACAGTTGGGCAGGTTTTCAGTCAATTCAATCTCTTTGGCTCTTACATCCCGCAGGTTAAGATGGCTGACTTTATTCCCGCTAATCTCAAACCATAATGAGTTCTTCTTGGTTGGCGAAGAGAGGGGAGTCTGAATTGTGACTTTGGTTTTAGGACTACTGCCAGTAGCAATTAGGGTGGCAAACAGGCTAATAAACATCAGCACTCCGACTGTATTAGTCAGAATATCTAAAAAAGAGTCTAAATTCTGGCTTACTCCGCGATTTCTATGTCTGGCTCTACTTCTCATACTCTGTATCTTAAATTGTTTTAATTAACTTTCGATTTTGAGGTCTAAACCATACTCCAGGGGTTCATAGCCAATATCAATTCCCTTTTCTCTGATTAAATTACGAGCTTTATCAAACATTTCCAAACCATCGGGGCGCAAAATCAAAATTAAATACTGCTGGTCTTTATTTGTCTCAATCTCATCAATGGTCTGACGTAAGCTTGATTCTTCATCGTATAAATCGGCTCTGGGAGCAAACTCTTTACTTGGGTGCAGAATAAAGCCTTTTTCACGGGCTTCGATGTAAATAGGAGTTTTATTTTGATTAGAGCCTTTGCTGTCCTCATCAGTCTTCGCAACAATTACCGCCTCTTGGGGTTCAAGAGCCTGAGTCGTTAGGACAATAATTAGTAAAATAAGTGTGCCAATCGTACAGGCGAGAACAGAGAGAAAAGGAAACAGTTCGACTTCTGTTTGCTGTTTACGGCGAATACTACGTCTGGACATGATTAGTGTTTGATATGGTTCGGCTTCGTTTGAGGTTAGTAGTTTTAGCTTTTAGCTGTTAGCAATCAAAATCAATGCATAGCAGTCGAAATAGAAAACTATTACTACCCAGAGTTTTTACCGTTGTCCTGTTCGACCAGGGTAATAGTGCGAGGTTTGTTTAGCTGTTGGAGAATTGGCTGTAGCTGACTGAGGTTATCTTTAACTCCTGATAGAACATTTTCTAGCTGTGCGGTTTTTTCGAGGGAAGCAAAACTACGCTCTAGTCCTTGCTGAATATGCTGAAAGTCTGACATTTTTTGGGTTGCAGTTTCTAGTGAACCGACCCGACTTTCAAGAATTTGTGCTGCTTTTTCTAGCTGTTGACTAATACCCTGAGTTTGGGCGTTTAACTCGTTAGCAGCAGCCATGTTTTTACTTCTGATTTCTTCGACTACAGATCTAATTTGCTGTACTAGTTCTTCGTTAGTTTTTTGCTGTTCAGCAAAGAAACTAAGAAATTCTTGGCGATCGCGATTAGCTTGCTGACGAATATCTCCTACCTGATTAACTACCTGAGAACTAATTCCATATACTTTGCTTACTTCGCTCAAAAATCCCTTGGAAAGCTTCTCTGAAGCCTGTTCTGCATAGGTGTGAGCAGGATCGATCAGATCTTGAGGATTGGGAAAATATTCTTTAATTGCCCCGGCAACTGCGCGATCAATACTGGCAGGATCTAGCTGTCCTTCTTTTTTGGTTAGACGGGGTAGAAGTTTATCGTTAATGAAGACATCAATACCCAACAGTAGGCTGGACTCGTAGCGTTCTACCAATACAAGGGGAATCATCACTAGAACACTAAGGAATAATGCTAGCAAGGTAGTATCAAACGCCAAGCCTAAACTGCTGGTAACAGCACCGATACCTTCTTTGATCTGCTCGACATCGCCTGAATTTTCTAAAAAGCCAGAGAACCCGCTAACCGCACCACTAATCCCGATTACAGTCCCGATAAATCCGAGTAGAGGAATCGCCCAGACTAAAATACGGGGAAAGGAATAAGACGATTCAGACGCAGTTGTGTAGAAAGAAGAGTCATCGATCGCAAATTCACTCGCAGCAGAGCGATCGGCACTCTTGATATAGGCTCTCAGCACCCGACCACAGCGGATTGCCACTAAATTACCATCCTTAATTAATCTTTCTTGAAAGTAGTCTACTTCATGGGAATCAGGACGATCTAAAGGAATATGATCGGCGATCCAGATTTTTTTCAAGGCTTGATGCTCTTTTCTTAGCAGCAAAAACTTGAGTACAGCCGTTGCAATTACAATTGCTGCTAGTGCCACTACAATATATTGAACAAAACCACGTTCAAACAACAAAATCCCAATATAAGATGAGCGCAACGGCGGTATTGCACCAACTAAAATGTAGGTAACCAGAAAAATAGCTGCTGCTGCTAGCAATAGTAATATTGAATTGACTTCTAATTCCTGACGTTGGGAATCAGAAATGCGAGATTTTTTAGATTTGAGGCTAAACTTACTCATATTGATTATTGATTGTGGTTAACTGCTGCCTTTTTGTTTATCTGTGATAGCTTAAGTGTTACTTCCTAGTCAACGTTACATCCTGGCTAGTTTGCTTGGGGATTGAAAG
>JBCBEA010000275.1:0-5909 GCA_038529195.1 Cyanobacteria bacterium J06600_6 | reverse complement strand
AAAAAATCGTACTGCTTACCGTTTGGGCGATCGCGTTGAGGTAGAAGTACGATTTTTTCGACCCACCAAGCAGCTATTGCGCGAGCGGTATTCGTACCAGTCGTCTTTGAGAGAACTTACGTGTACCAAACCTTCAACTAGCAAATCTTCAATCTCGACAAAGAAGCCATAAGACTGCACCCCTGTAATCAAACCTTCAAAGATTTTACCCGTACGCTCCTTCATCTGTTCTGCCTTTTTCAATCCTGCTAAATCGCGCTCGGCATCTTCTGCCTGTTTTTCGCGATCGTTTAAGAAAGGCAGCATAGTTTGAATGTCAGTTTCGATCTGTTCTTGAATGTTCGGCGGTAGTACCTTCCAGTTAATCTGTCCATGACAGCTGCTGCTGTTTAGGTCTACACCCTGTTTTGTACGACTATGACGGCGATCGCGTCCATGTTCAAAAACGGCTTTGAGAATGCGCTGTAAAATTAAATCAATATATCTTTGACCAGGAGAAATACAGTGAGCATATCCCGATTCATAAGCCAAACCAAAGTGTTTGCCAGGAGTAGTGGAGTGTTTAACTGGCTTGAAGGTACTTTGTAACAGATAGTTTAGTACCATTACCGCAGAAGAAGTAGCAAATTGCTCTGTTAGACGCTGATAGTCTTGAGAAGAAACGCTCTCTTCAACGTTCAAATCGATATCCAAACCGAGATTGCTGCCTAACTTAATTAGATCCTCCAGCTCTTCGACATCAGGCTCTGCCTGAGTGCAGTAAATCCCAGGCAGATCCAACGCCAAAAGGTGCTCTGCAACAGCTTTACCCGCCAAAATGTTTAGCTCCGAGAGCATTGAATGAACAGGTAAAGAAGCCACGTTCAGAATCCCTCCAACTCGACCTTCATCCTTGAACAAACTGTGGTTTTCGGGAGTCGTTACTTCCAAGCCTCCTCGCTGTAAACGCTGGGCTTTAACTAAAGGGCTAATCGTAAAGAAAAGATCTTTGAGTGAAGGTAACAATTGAGCGATCTTTTTACCTGGCTTTTTCTCATCGCTAATCAAAGCTTGAGTGTCTTGATAGGTAAGCTGGTGATCGACAGAAATCACCGAGGGCATAATTTGATACTCGCTCGTATTACCCTGAGCATCAATTGTCAGCATAATCGAAATTGTGAGTCGGTTTCTACCTGGAATTAAAGAGCAAAGTTTGCTAACTTTTTCGGGAAACAAAGGCAATACCTGTCGACGCAGATTAACTGAGATTCCCCGTTTTCTGGCAACTCGATCTAAAATCGTGTCCTGCTCAATATAGTGAGCCACATCGGCAATATGAATTCCTACCTGCCATCCTGCTTCTGTCTGTTCGAGAGTAAAAGCATTTTCGATCCAGGGACTGTTGGCAAGATTGGATTCAGATTCGATGGTAAAGGTTAGTTTATCTCGTAAATCTGTTCTCTGCTTGATTTCCGCTGCAGGAATACGAGCGCTGGGTAATTTTCCCGTTGCCTTCATTGCTTTGTCCGAAAACTCCAGAGGCAGATCGTGTTTGCAGGAGACAATATCAACATCTGCTGCTTCTTCGGCATCGCTACCCAAAACTTTTGTTACTTCACCCAAAGGCGCATTTTGTCCTAGGGGATAGCGCAGCACAGAAACGTGAACCAAATGTTCTAACGCTGCCTGTAAATCTTCTTCTTTTTCCTTGAGGTCTAATTCAAATAACAGGCGATCGTCGAGGGGAACAGCCTTATATTTCTCTTCATTATTGATCACCGTTGCCAACAAAGAAGGATTAGAACGTTCAAGAATTAACTTAACTTCGCCTTCTGGTGAGCGACGACGACTACCATCTTTAATTATTTTAACGAAAACGCGATCGCCATTCCAAGCATTGCTTAAATGACTTTCTCGCACATAAATATCATCGGCACTTTCTTCCTCTTGAATCGCAAAGCAAAATCCTTTGCTCGAACATCTTAATTTTGCTTCAACTACCTTATCTTCGTAGACTCGACGATATTTGCCTCTTTCTTTGACTAATACATTTATTTTCTCTAGAGCATCTAGGGTAATTTGTAATTTATTAACGCTCTCTTTATCTTCACAGCCTAATTTCTTCTCTAGGTTTTTACCCGCAACCAGCTTATCATCAACGAACTGAGCAAGTAGTGTGGCGATTGAAAATTCCATCTAAAAATTATCCTTATCCAATTTTATTTTAGTAACCACTACAGAAGCGACGAAAACTATCGTAACCCGTATGCTCTGTTTATACACCTTGTCTTATGTTTTCCTAGATTGGCTAAGACAAAAAGCACTAATTTCACAGCTTTTCCTTTCGATGTCAGCAGTGCTACCAACAGAGGCAGAGCTAAATTAACGGAGTCTGGGTCGTTGTTTTCAATCTTTACCTTTCTAGCTTTATGAATTGCGTAGGAGTTATGAGATAGTATACTCCTTACTTTATGTGCTGCAAAATCATTGCTAATAGCTGTAGATAACCTACTATTTTTTGGAGCTGATTGAAGTTTCCTCAGAAAAATTATTTTGATTGATTAACCATAAAACTTTTGACCCAGATTAAAATCGATTTTGTAGTTAATTCAGTATATATTGTCAGATCCCTTCAGCTAACAACAATTTTTTACTCACCTTGGGCAATAAGTAGTAAATTGGTACTGAGTTGATGATTGAAAATAAAATTTTAAAGATGATCTTAGCTAAATTTCGCCATCGATATCCTCAGGGAAGCTTGGTCAGTGAGTTAATTGAAATTGACCGAGGAACGTATATTGTTAAAGCTTTAGTCGAGATAGATCAGATTGTTCTAGCCACGGCTCTAGCCGGTGCTGCTACCGTTGAAGCAGCTGAAGATGCTGCCAAAGAAAGAGCGATCGCAACTTTATTTTTGGAAGATCGGGTTGATCGCACAGTAGCTTCTGTTCCTTCTCCAGCTCCTCAGAAGACAGTTCCCGCATCATCTCCTGTGGCGCCGAAGACAGTTACTCCTAAACAGAATTTGAATTTTGACCAACCGCAATCAGTCAAGCAAGAGCAACCATTAACTCCCTTAACTGTACCGCTAAAACCAGTCCCAGAAACGAAAGAGTTTAGTCTAGAGCCTGAACCTGTAACCAATCCGACTCAAAACTTATTTAACGATATCCCCAACGAGCCAGCTCCAATTCCCAAAGCTGTTCCGACTCAAAACCTATTTAGCGATATTCCCAGCGAGCCAGCTTCAGCTCCTGAGCCGATTGTCGAAACCAGAGAAGATTCAACTCTAGTTGAGCAAAATACAGCTGGTCAAGAATTGGAGGCAATGGATTTTAATGAAATCAAGCAGAAGACGGATATTGAAATTAAAAGATTGGGCTGGACTAAAGATCAGGGTAAAGAATTTTTAATGAGTCGTTACGGTAAGAGAAGTCGCCTACATCTGACGGATGAGCAGCTACTGGAGTTTTTGCGCTATTTAGAGACCTTACCCAATCCAGTTAAATAAAAACAATTTTCCTTGTATCATCGTGCCAAAATAGGAATAATAGATGAAGTCGCAGATCATTTAATGTTTAAGTTAACGACTATTTGACTAGACTAAATATCTAGTCAAAATAAAGAAGTTATCTGCATCCTTCACAACTAAAACCGAAGCCAAAAGTTATAGGAGTTACTCGTACAGGAGAATCCATGCTACACCGCAAGATTTATCAACTCTGTCAAGATGGTCGTGAAGTTTGCATTTTCTTGCGGGATCAACAACGCTGGATTGAAAGCGGTCGTATTGTTGATTTCGAGGGAGATATTGTCACGATCCGCTATGAAACTGAAGAAGAAGACGAAATTAGCTCTTGGGAAGAAATGGTGCGCTTAGAAAGCATTGGTGCCGTTACCAAAAAGCTGGCTTCTGTATCCAAGATCAACACTGAAATTATCGTCTCCGACGATTGTCCCGAAGCAGAGCAAATTCATCCCAAATCGTCGGAACATAATCAGGAATAGCTATATTTCTGATTTTAGAGTCGTTAATCTTCTACTTCATCCCGATCGCTGGCATTTGCCTCAAATACAGGACAGTAACCTTCTGGAATCACTTTAAATCCATGTAGAGGTGAGAATTGATTCCAGCAGTGCTGTTTGTGATAGTGGCGACAGTGCTCGCAACAGTCGAGATCTGATGATATACGGCTAGCGCTGTTAGAGTTCAGTAGCTCCCGCTGTGATACTCCTTTGATCGTTAGCTCATTACCTTGCCAACGTGCCTGAACTATACCGGTATCGGCTATTTGTTTCCAGCGTGAATCTTGACTAATACGTTCTGGTAAGACAATAGAGATAGCTGAGTCTGATTCATTGAGTTCTCCTTCGTAGTATATAGGGTGAGGAGCCTGAGGCTGAACAAAGCGATCGCCAATTGGCAATTCCAGCAGCGTTCCAGAAGCAGGAGAATGAATCTGATAGCGACTGCAAAGTTCTTCTAAACCTGCTAACTCGAGTAGGTAGTTTAACGAGCCATGCACCAGAATTAAATGCTGGGGTCGCAAGTTATGGATTAGCTGAGTAGTATTACGACCATCACTATGCTCTGCCAAGAGATAGGTTTCGATCTTCACCGAAGACAGGCTATGAAGCAATTCTACTTCGGGAGAATCAGGACTAATATACTTTAGTGGATGTTCTGGCAGCAAAATCAGCCAGGGAACAGCTTCATCTGCTGCTATATACTGCCATAAATCACGGCGATAATCGACTAAAAAGACTCGCCGATTATGACTGTCAGTAAAGTTGCTGGAGTCGCTAATACGACGCATACGGGGGCAAATGCGCTCATCCCAAAATAATGCCTGGTGTTTGGCAAAGTTTTGAACCGAGACAGGAAACTGAGACAGTAACTCTAAGTAAATATCGCAGGTTAACGCCACAGAATCATCAACCCAAATATCTAAGTCTCGCCCTGTAAACTGATGATGAGAACGCAATAGCTTGAGTATTTCCTGTCCCAGACCAATAGTCGGGACTGGAAGCAGGACGTCTTTACCTTCTTCTAAAGCCGAGTTAATGCGCTCCATGAGCTGTTTTTCCTGAAGACGTCGGTGGGGATGTCGTACTGTCCCATAACTTCCTTCTAAGATTAGTACGTCAGGAGCTAGCCCTCGTAGCTGCTCGATTGACATTCCCTCAACCAGCTGAAAGTTCGATACAGAAAAATCACCGCTATACATCACCTGATAGCTACGATCGCTATTTTGGTAGGTAACTATGATCGCTGCTGCACCAGGCAAATGTCCCGCTGGCACTAGTTCAATCTGTAAATCTTCGGCAATTTTTACTGGCGATCGCCAAGGCAAAACCTCGCACCAGGTAAGGCTCTGTCTCGACGGTGACTCAGACCAATGACAGTCCAGCAGCTTAGCTGTAACTTCGCTAGTGTAGATCGGTATTTGGGAAAAAGCCTGGTGTAGAGACTTCAGACCACGACAGTGATCTTCATGAGCGTGAGAACAGAATACTAGGTCTGGAGGCTGCTTTTCCTCAAGTAGGGGTGAGATATCTGCCAAACCACAATCAAGCAGAATTCGATACTTGCCTAGGTGCATTAGAAGACAAATACCTTCATCCTCATGACCTGCTGCGTAGGTATAGCAGGACAAAGGCAGGGAATTAGATTTGGTTGCTCCCTGACTTACGTTCATAATTTTTATCTCTACTTCCGTGATCCAAGCTTAGTTAGACCCTTAGGGGATTACTTGCTATCTCTAACATTAAGATATTAGATCATGTTTGCAACGAAACCAATTTTTTAAATCAAGAGAAGTAAAATGCTGAATGACGATTAGATTGCCAAATTTAAACTAGCTAAAGCCAGTCTTGTTGCTCAGTTAGCCTAAAATTGCTGAGTAGCGCTCGCGAAGCTGAAAAGGTTG
>JBCBEA010000274.1:0-5931 GCA_038529195.1 Cyanobacteria bacterium J06600_6 | reverse complement strand
CGGGGGATTAACACAGTCGTGTTTGTGGTTAACTTTCTCAATCTGCTAACTACAGAAGAACAGCAGGAAGTTAGACAGCGAGTCAATTTTATTGCCGAAAGCTTTCGCTCGGATTTACCTGCGGGGGTAAGTAATATTTATTGTGTCGATGCTCTACCCGCCTTAAGAGCAAGGCTCAAGGGAAATTTACCTGCTGCCCAAGCAACGGGATTAACTACTTTAGAATCGGCTTTACAAACTATTGCCAGCCACCACCATGGCGATCGCAAACATTCCCGGACGATTAAAGTTGCCGAACAGCTAATCGAACAGGGGAAAATTAAGCAGCAACAGCTAGAGCGATCACTTCAAAATCAACACCAAGAATCTCAGCAGCAAATTGAGGTTAGGCAAAAAGCAGCTAAGTTAATCCAACAGGGTTTTGAGCGTAGTCTGTCTGATTTGAGGGGTTGGCTATATTTACCCAAGCTGTTAACTAATTATCAGCCTAGTTTAGCGATCGCCCTACAGGCAACTAGATTCAACCAATGGCTCACAGAATTTGAGCTAGAAGTAGGAGCTAAACAGCAGACGGTTAACAAATGGATTGTCAAAGGAGGTGAATTTTTTGCTCATGCAGATCCTCAACTACTGGCGATCAATTTACCCGATCCGCCCGTAATTGAAATTATCGAATCAATTGCTACAGATCGAGTATCAGACCAAATCTCGGATTCTAGTCGTTCCCAAGTCAATAGGGAAGTAAATCCTATCCTCAAAAGTAAAGTCAGCTCGGTTATTTTGGGCGGAGCAAGTTATGTGCTCAATAAAGTCGCACCTAAACCAAGTAGCACCTCCGTATCAGCGCCGATGCCAAACCCGACAGCCAAAGTATCATCCCAGGTTTATGTCGATGCAGCAGCAGCTTACATAACGCAGTTGAGCGATCGCACTAACTATCAGCTCGATGCATACGAAAAGTTAGCTCTACAATATATTACCTACACTCCCCAACCTAATCGTGGTTTAATAACGGCAACTAAATATCAGCTTCAGTTAATCGACGGCTTAATCAGTAATCTTGAAACTGAATTGGCTAATTTGTAGAAACCAACAGGCGATTAGCTCTCTTCCTAACTTAACTAGATTTTCCGCTAATCAAACCACGACGATTATCCGCGAGAGAAAGCCGAATAAACTTCTGCAAATTTCTAACATGACAATTCCCACTTAATGTATCAAGCTGGGCGATCGCTTCGTTAATTGGTAGCTGTTGTGAATAAAGAGTGCGGAAAGCCTGTTTTAACTCGCGAATTTCTGACTTACTAAATCCTCTCCGCTTCAAACCCACTAGATTTAGCGATCTAACTCTCGCAGGATTGCCTTCAATCATCATATAGGGTGGTACATCTCGGCTAATACGACTCATTCCTCCTACCATTGCCATGCTGCCAATATGGACAAACTGGTGAATACCTAAAACGCCGCTAATAATTGCCATTGAGTCAATATGAACGTGACCAGCGATCGCGACACTGTTAGCAATCACGACTTCGTTACCAATAATGCAGTTATGACCCACATGACTATATGCCATCAGCAGATTATCATCACCAATTACCGTGGCTTCCCCTTCGTTGGTTGCCCGATTAATGGTTACATACTCGCGAATGCGGTTGCGATCGCCAATAATTACTTCACTGTTAGCACCCCTATACTTAAGATCTTGAGGTTCTAAACCAATAGCTGCACCTGGAAAAATCTGATTATCTCGACCAATCGTAGTCAATCCATCAATAATCGCATGGCTACCAACCACTGTATTTGCGCCAATGCTAACCTGACTGCCAATTACCGCATAGGGTTTTATTTCTACCGTCGGGTGTATTCGAGCATTTTTATTAATGACAGCAGTTGGATGAATTAAGGCAGTCAAAATCAATTCTCCTAAAGGCTATAGTAATTTCCCCATCAGGGAGATTATCGGTCGGCAGATCGAAAAAAATAGTTTAACCTGTCTGGCTAAAGACTTTGAGCGGGCAACTAGGTCGCCTTTCTTACTGACCGATTTCAAGTTATGCACGATGATAACTTATCTCTTCAAGATGAACAGGGGAAAACCAAAGATTTATTGCTTTGTTACGAGAAATATTTAATATTTCTAGAGTAATTTTTGTTAATAAACTTACTGTTCAATTAAAGAAAAAAGCATTTCTCCCTTAACTGCCAGCTTGCCATCTACTTCTCCCCTGCCCTGCATTTTAGCAATTCTATTCTGCTTGAGAGATAACAGCTCCACTGTCATGGTTAGGCGGTCGCCAGGAGTCACAGGACGGCGAAAACGCACCTTATCAATCCCTGCAAAGGCGAAGAATTTACCCTGCATACCTGGTAGCTGAACCAAGATAATCCCCCCCACCTGCGCCATTGCCTCAACCATCAGTACTCCTGGCATCAGAGGGAAATCAGGAATATGCCCAGGAAAAAAGGGTTCGTTAAAAGTGACGTTTTTGATGCCAACAGCTTTCTCACCAGGAACATAGTCAATAATGCGATCGACTAGGGCGAAAGGATAGCGGTGAGGTAATAGCTGATGAATCTCGCGAACGTCAAATGTAGTTTTAATCTGGGTATCGGCAGTTTCGATGACAGAATCCATTATTTTAATTATTGATGACTAAGAACTAATTATCCTACTTACTCAGGACGATTAATTATTAATTACTGGTTGGCGATCGCCAATTTCGGCAAGCTTTATTGCTAATTGAGTATGAAGCCGATGACTGGCTTTGTAGGCAAGAATGTGGGCAACGGGAAATTGACCCAGTAAACTCAGATCCCCTACTAAATCTAATAGTTTATGACGAGCTGGTTCATTCGTAAATCTCAGGGGAGGATTGACCCAACCGCGATCGCTACAAACTAAGGCATTTTCTAAATTTCCGCCTTTGATTAGTCCAGCCTGTCTTAACTGCTCTATTTGCTCGGCAAAACCAAAAGTGCGGGCAGGAGCAATCTCAATGGCAAAATCTGTTTCTTCAGGACTCCAGCTATGCCACTGATTACCAATTGCTTCGTAGGGAAAATCGATTCCGTAGGTAAAGCGGGTTTGGGATGCGGGTAAAGCAGCGACAAAAGCATCTCCATCCCGAATCCAAACTGGCTCACTAGGAGTGATGGGGCGGGGTTTTACTACCTCTGAGTGACCAACTATACCGCTCTGGGCGATCGCCTGACACCAATTTTGTGCCGAACCGTCTAGTAGAGGTACTTCTGAGCGATCTATTTCAATCCGAGCGTCGTCTACACCAAAACCCGCTAAAGAAGCTAATAAATGTTCTACAGTCCGAACCTTTGCCGTTACTGTCTGCAATTCGGTTGAGAGTCTAGTTTCCCCTACTGATGCAACTTGAGCAGGAATTTCGGGGGATTCGGGCAGATCTACTCTCACAAAATAGCGACCTGCTCCAGGCTGGGCGGGCATAACTCGCACCGTCGTCTGTTCGCCCAGGTGTAAACCAATACCCGATAGCTCGAAGGCTTGTTTTAGAGTCCTAACCATAATTAGCTGTGTGGAATTGAGTTAAAATTTCTCGCCAATACCAAACTGAATTTCACTGTCTCCATCATCGCTAATGGCGTAATCTACCCGAATTGGTCCAAGAGGAGACTGAACCCTGACTCCCAAACCGTAACCATAACCGCTACCAGGCAAATCTCTGAGGAGAGAAGGCTGTCCCTGCACGTTATCATCTGAGCCGAGGGTAGTCCCGTAGTCAAAGAACAGTGCACCACCGACAATTTTGAAAATCGGGAAACGATATTCCGCCGTAGCCTGAAAGAAGCTCTTACCACTACCAACTTCACCATCACCGAAGCCTCGAACCGAGTTACTACCACCTAGAATAAAAGCTTCATAGGGTGGTGGGTCGCCAATAATTGTCCCAGCCTGTAGGTTGAAAGCCAATGCCTCGGTGTTTCCGCCAAAGGGAACAATATTAATCGGAAAGTAGCGACTATAGTTGGCTCTCACGCGATTATAAAAAATACCGTCTACGGGAATTGTCTGTTCTGTACCGACTCTTAATAACGAACCTTTAGTGGGCTGTAAAGGATTATTACGGCGATCGCGAGTTGCTCCAAAGGTCAAAGACACTAGGTCGTCCGTACCATCACTGCCTCCCGCCAGATCAAAGCGATCGTCTACCCCATCTTCATCGTCTGTATCTTCGGATAGGGGCGACACGTCACCATCAGCATTTTTAATTTCAACTCTTTGGTATTTTAAGCCAGTCGAAAGAGTCCAGTCACGACGTTTAAAAGGATCGGCAGGCAAAGGTCGAGCAAAGTTAATTCCCCCACCAGTACGGACAATGCGAGGAGAATCGCTGCCGTTGTCAGTATCAATATCGTCATCGCCGTTAAATACCAAAGAAATTGAGCGACGTCGGAAAGCATTAACGGTATAAGAAGTGCGACTTTCACTACCTGCAATCCAAGGATCGGTAAAGTTGACATCAAAGAGCAGGCTGTCATCGCCAATTTGAATCTCTGTGCCTAAAGTTTGATTGTTACCACCAAAGTTTTTCTGCTGATAGCTAGCTGTACCAAACAAACCACTATCAGAACTAAAGCCAGCTCCCGCTGCGATCGAACCACTGCTGCCTTCCACCACATCAATGTTGACCACAACTTTACTCGGATCTTCACCTGGGCTAAAGGAAAAACGAGCATCTTCAAAAATTCCTAAGCCAAAAATTCTCTGTAAATCTCGACTAGCAATCTCACGATTAAAGACATCTCCTGATGCCAGCTCTACTTCTCTGGTGACAATAAATTCACGGGTTCTACCATCAATCGGTTCGTCGTCTTCGTCGAAATAACGTACTTCAATATCCTCGATAATACCTTCGGCAACTACTAGAGTTACCTCACCGTCTGGGCTTACCTGAGGTGCACCGACAACCTGTGCTAGCTGATAACCTTCCTGGCTATACCATTCATTAACCTTGATAATTCCCTGCTGAAGATCGCGTAAATTAAGAATGCGATCGTAGTTAGAGCTAAAAAATTCGTCTACTTTTTCGGCAGGTAAAACATCGCTTGTCCCAGTTTGGGAGATTGTTTCAATATTTACGTCTCTTAAAATTGGATTTGGTTCGACATCAAAGGTAATCCTAACTCCTAAAGGCGTATCTCCTGGAGTTACCTCAACATTTTGGAAAAAACCCGTGGCATAGACCGCATTGACGTCTTCCTGTAGCTGACTTCTAGTGGTGGTTCTGCCTGGTTCTGTACCAATAGTGGCGTAGACAATATCTTTCAGTTCATTACTAGCGCCGTCTACCACCACTTCTGCAACTAAGACGCGTGGTTCATTAGCTGCTTTTGGTTCTTCTGACTCTTCTGAACCTTCTGACTCTGGTTCGACCTCAATATCACCGTTGTTGGGAATTTCTGAATCACCTGGATCAAACTCAGGTAGTTTAATGTTCGGGTCTACTTCTACATTCTCTCCTGTGGGCAATTCAGATTCTGAGTTTTGGGCAATTTGAATCGGACTGATGTTTCCCAGCAGAGAAGCCCCATTTTTGACGATCGCCTGTTTGAGATGAGTATTTTCAGGATTCTGTTCTGCTTTCGCCGGCAGGCTCACACCACAAGTTAAAACCGTTGCCAGAATTGTAAGTAAAGTAGGAGATAGACGCAATTTTTTTAATTCGATAAACACTTCCACACACCAGATAGAGAACTTTGCGAGTCGATAAGTCGAGCGACGGTTACAGATTATCTTGCCTTCGGTTGACTAATTTAACTCACGGTGACCAAACTTAAGCTAAATTCTCAGAAACTGCTTTCAAAACAATTGGTAATATTCCTCTCGCTTTGGTTAGTTGGTCTCTATTTAAGAGAGTCGCCGCAAACACGACGACAAGATTAGCATTATTGCCG
>JBCBEA010000273.1:0-5932 GCA_038529195.1 Cyanobacteria bacterium J06600_6 | reverse complement strand
CAAAGCGCCAATGGTGACACTAGAGAAATGAGCTATCTGTGGCAGTCTCAGCTAGGCAAGCTGTTAGAACAGTCAGGTAATCCCTCAGAAGCGATCGCAGCCTACACTCTCGCATTTAATACACTCCAGTCTTTGCGTGTCGATTTGAACACGAATAATCAGGTCGTGCAGTTCAATTTTCGTCAAGAAGTTAAACCCGTATATCTAAGACTGGCAAATCTGCTCTTGTCCGAGCCACAGGTGCAGGGCGCAAAATCTTTAAACGCCATTAAGACGGTAAATACTAGCAGCAATAATTTAGAGTTAGCTCGTCAGGTAATCGAATCACTTCAGCTTGCCGAATTAGACAACTTTTTTCAAGATCCTTGTTCGCCAACCTCAGATATTGCGGTCACAATTGATGATTTAGATCCTCAAGCTGCGGTCATTTATCCGATTGTCCTCAAAGATCGCCTGGAGGTTATCCTTTCCATAGCGGGCAAGCCTTTAAAACGTTTTACGACTCCCATTTCCGAACAGGTGGTTGATACTACCTTAGATTCTCTCTACGATCGCCTTTATAACCAAAGTCTGAATGATTCTGCCGTTAATATTTTTAGAACAACTCTGCTTAACCCCAAAGAAGTAATCGCTAACACTGAGGCGTTACTGCCAAATTTACGAGAGATCTATCGCTGGCTGATCGAACCCCTCGAAGATGAACTAGATTCTAGTCAAATTGAGACCTTAGTTTTTGTTCTGAGTGGCAGGTTACAAAATGTGCCCATGGCAGCACTTTACGACGGTAAGCAATACCTGCTCGAAAAACATGGGGTAGCTATTGCCCCTAGCCTTCAGCTTTTAAACACGCGGATACTACCCAAAAATAAGCTCAAGGTACTGGCTGCGGGATTGAGCCAACAGGTAGAGATTCAGGGAGAAATTTTCTCTGCTTTAAATCATGTTCCCGAAGAATTAAAGCACATTCAGGCAGTATTTCCGCGATCGCAACAGTTACTAGACCAAGAATTTACCCTCAATAATATTCAGCAGCAGCTCAAGTCAGGATTTCCTGTCGTCCATTTTGCGACTCATGGTGTCTTTAGCTCCGATCCAGAACAAACTTTTATTATTACGGGCGATCGGGACACAATTGATCTAAAAACGTTGAGTAACCTGCTTGCTTCTAACCCCAAACGACCAGAATTAATTGTACTCAGTGCTTGCGATACGGCTACGGGAGACGAGCGGGCTGTTTTAGGATTGGCGGGAGTTGCAGTGCGTTCTGGAAGCAGTACAGTCGCCTCACTCTGGTCGGTGGAAGATAAATCGACGACGACGCTGATGAGCAATTTTTATCAAGAGTTAGAAAACCCAGAGATGAAAAAAGTTGATGCTCTACAGCAGGCTCAATTAGCTCTAGTTAAATCGTTGAGGGCTAATCCTCCCTCACCCGAACTTAAGCAGCTTCCTCCCCATCCTTACTACTGGGCTTCCTATGTTTTGGTCGGTAATTGGCAATAGATTAGGAGGCAGGAGGCAGGAGGCAGAAGGCAGAAAGGCTCTGTGCCGGATGTGGGTCGTGGGACTAGGAGAAAAGCTGGTCTTTATTCACGCAGGACGTAGCCGACACCTCTCACTGTTTGGATCAGACGGGATTCATCGCTATCTTCGAGCTTGAGGCGCAGATAGCGGACATAAACCTCAATAATATTTGAGTCCCCCATAAAGTCGTAACCCCAGACTCTTTCTAAGATCTGATCGCGGGTCAATACCTGGCGAGGATGAGAAAGTAGATAGTCTAGTAAATCAAATTCTTTAGCAGTGAGTTCGATCCCTCGTTTGCCCCGAAATACCTCGCGAGTCGAACGATTAAGGGTTAAATCGCTAAACTGGAGCAGATCGACATCTTCTTCGCTATCACGACGTAGGCTCGCGCGGACACGGGCTAATAACTCTTCGATACTAAAAGGCTTAATCACATAATCATCAGCTCCTGCATCTAAACCCGCAACGCGATCGCTTACGTCATCTTTGGCAGTCAGCAAAATAATCGGCACTTTGTTTCCTGTTTGGCGCAGGCGACGACAAATTTCTGGTCCAGAAATTCCAGGCAACATCCAGTCAAGCAAAATTAAATCTGGCTCGATTTCTCTGGCGGTTGATAAGCCCGTAAAGCCATCAGGAGCATGAGTTACCTGATATTGCTCAAATTCCAGCTCCATCTTGATAAATTGAGCTAATTTAGCCTCATCCTCAACCAGCAAAATATGTGCTGCCATAAACCATTACTCCTCAAACAGGATCATCAACAATCACATTATCTACTTATTTATCCTCGGAAGCCTGAGAGCATTATTAGAATTAATCGGTCCGAGAATTTTATTAAGAGTTCGCAGCTGATCTGCTGTACCCATGCAGATTAAAGCATCTCGCTCTAAAATTTCTGTATCTCCATTTGGTCCGGCAATCAAGTTGCCATCAAAACGACGAATCGCTAAAACTAAGGCTCCAGAATTGGAACGCAGTTTGGCATCTCGGAGAGTCTTACCTGCAAAAGGGCAGGCTTCCGAGTCGATCAAAAACTCCTCCATGTAATAAGAACTATTAGAACCAGTGATAATCCCATCCACAAAATCCATTACCTGGGGTCTTAAGGCTGCTGCAGCAAGTCTTTTCCCGCCAGTGATGTAGGGAGAAACCACCGCATCTGCTCCTGCTCGCTGGAGTTTGGTCACCGCTTCTTCATTACTGGCACGGGCAATCGCTCTAATTCTTGGGTTGAGAGTTTTTGCCGACAAAACAGTGTAAAGGTTTTCGGCATCTGAAGGCAGAGCCGTCACCAAACAAATAGCCTTTTCTATTTTGGCTCGCACTAAAGATTCATCGAGAGTCGCGTCTCCTAGAATTACCGTATAGCCAAGCTGCTTAATTTCTTCTACTTCTTCAATATCATCATCAATAATTACGAAAGGAATACCTTCGGCAAAAAACTCACGGGCGACATGACGACCTGTTCGCCCGAAACCACAGACTATATAGTGTTCATCTAACGATTCAATCAAACCTTTCTCCTGTCTTAGTTTGATCCCTTCCTGAAAATACCCTTGAATTAGGGCTTCTGTAAAACGATTGACGATATAACCAATCGTCAATAAACCCATCAAAATGAGGGCAACTGTAAATAAACGACCCCTTTCTCCCAGGGGACGAACTTCTGAAAACCCGACCGTAGACAAGGTAATCACCGTCATGTAAGCCGATTCGGCAAAAGTCCATTTCTCGACTAGCCAATACCATAGAGTCCCAAGCAGAACAATACTGCCTAATACTACCCCACCTCTGATTAATTCTTTCCGTAAACGACCATATTTTTCTTCAAAGGTGTAACTATACATCTATATACTCAAAAATCAGTACTGACTTTGACAACAGTTTTACCTAAAATTAACTACATTAAGATTAGCTCTGACTCGAGCAGAAAATAATCTTAGATAAGATCGAATCGAATAACAACTGTCATTTTAAATGTATTTTTCCTCAAATATTAACTTTATCGGGAGTAACTTGTAATGCAATCTACTATTGTAGAAAATTCCTCTTCTTTAGCTCATAGCAATGAATTTGATCGCGATCGTTTTGATCGTAGCGTCATGCAGACTTATGGTCGTTTTCCGATCGCCATTGACAAAGGAGAGGGCTGCCGTCTTTGGGATACTGATGGAAAAGAGTATCTTGATTTTGTGGCGGGAATTGCTACCTGTACTCTTGGTCATGCTCATCCTGCCCTCATTAAGGCTGTTACCGAGCAAATTAAAAAACTTCACCACGTTTCTAATCTCTACTACATTCCCGAACAGGGACAGCTAGCCGAATGGTTAGTTGATCGCTCCTGTATGGATAAGGTCTTTTTCTGTAACTCTGGCGCAGAAGCTAACGAAGCAGCAATTAAACTAGTTCGCAAATATGCTCACACCTATTTGGATAAAGTTGAGAACCCCATTATCCTGACTGCTAAAGCCAGTTTTCACGGACGTACCATGGCAACGATAACCGCCACGGGACAGGAAAAGTATCAAAATGGCTTTGGTCCTCTAATTCCTGGGTTTGCCTACGTACCATATAACGATATTACGGCGCTCGAAAACGCCATTACTGACCTTGATGAAGGGACTTTGAGTCGAGTAGTCGGCATTATGGTTGAACCGCTTCAGGGAGAAGGAGGAGTTCGTCCAGGCGAACTAGAATATTTCCTTAAACTGCGTAAAATCTGTGATGAGAATCAAATTCTTTTGGTCTTTGATGAAGTGCAGGTAGGTATCGGCAGAAGCGGAAAGTTCTGGGGTTATGAACAGCTGGGTATCGAACCAGATATTCTTACTAGTGCCAAAGGTTTAGCTGGGGGAATCCCCATTGGTGCAATGCTCTGTAAGGACTCCTGTGCTGCTTTTGTGCCTGGCAATCATGCAAGCACTTTTGGTGGTAATCCATTTGCCTGTGCTTCCGCTTTGTCCGTCTTGCAAACCATTGAAAACGAGGGTATTTTGCAAAATGTTGAGGAAAGAGGAGAACAGCTGCGGGTGAAGCTGCGGGCGATCGCTCATAAATATCCTCATCTCTTCTCTGAAGTGCGAGGCTGGGGATTGATTAACGGCATCGAGCTGTCTGCTGAGACAGAAATGACCTCGATTGAGCTAGTTAAGGCAGCAATGGATCATGGTTTATTACTCGCTCCAGCCGGACCAAAGGTACTGCGCTTTGTCCCACCATTGGTAGTTTCTCAATCTGAAGTAAATCGTGCTGCGAGTATTCTCGAAGAGGTGATCGAGCAGCTAGCGTAAAGCTACCATTATCTAGCAGATACAGTTATTACGTTCGGCGATCGTTGTATCTGTTATTTTTTTGACTGCGGATATTTAGATAAGCGAGGTGACAATCATTAAACTGTTACACCCCCGTGCTTGTTTATCAGGTAAATAGGTAAAAATTCAATGTGTGGTGAGGAGTGAACTTTAAGAGGCTTGCTTTTGGGATCGAAACACGGACAGAACCCCAGAAGCAAGTCTTCTCATCTTTTTAGTTGTTGTTAGCTCAATAACGTCGTTTTTTGGTTATCTGTTTGGAGCTATCAGCTATTGATTTTTATCGGTACAGATTTATTTGTTTCTAGAGCGTTAAGCAGTTTGGTGTATCTTCGAGGCAACCATACTGTTTTTTAAGTCAATAACTTTTTGACGCGCTGCTAAATCGCCTTGCTCTCGATACTGCTGTAGAGCGACGTCTAAATCTCCATAGGCAGCTTTTTCTTGTCGAATGAGGTGATATAGAATTGCCCGACTGAGATAGGCTTCTGTATAGCTAGAATCTAGGGCGATGACCTGGGTAAAATCATCAATTCCGCGCTGATAGTTGCTAGAACGATGATGAGCGCAGCCACGATTGAAGTAGCTTCCCAGACTGCTCGGATCTAGCTCGATCGCACGATCTAAATTGGCGATCGCTTTCTGATAATCTTTGAGCATTACCCAGGCTGTTCCTAAATCATTAAAAATTAAAGCCTGTTCTATGCTGTTTTCGGCGATGAAGCTTAATGCTAGATGATACTGCTCGATCGCCTGCTGATATTCGCCCCTGGCACTATTTGCTAACCCCCAGTTATAGAATGCGCGATAGTCACGGGGATTGTCTTGAATAACAAGCTGATCTTGCTTAATTGCCTGCTGATAATTTCCCAAATGGTAATGGGCTAATCCTAAATTTAGATGGCTCTCAAAATTATTGGCATCATACTTAACTGCTGCCTGGCAGCTAGCTAAGGCGATTGCGTATTTTTGCTGCTGTAAGTTCACTAAGCAAGCCTGAGAGTCAATTATATGACTAGACGGGGAATCAAGACTGATCTTAGGTTTTCTTCCTGTTACTAACCCTGCAAGACTGTAATTAAAACCAAAGA
>JBCBEA010000272.1:0-5970 GCA_038529195.1 Cyanobacteria bacterium J06600_6 | reverse complement strand
AAGACTGTTGCTCAGATCCTTCGGCAGATAGCCAAAGTAAATATTCAACATTTCCGGCAGGACCTGTAATCGGTGAAACGGTTAAGCCGTGATAGTTCCATCCTAGTTTTTCTGCTGCTTGCCATACCTGTAGAATTGCGGAAGCGCGATCGCCCGTATCGCGAACCACCCCTTTTTTACCAACCTTCTCCCTACCAACCTCAAACTGAGGCTTAACTAACAGTACGACTTCTCTTGGTTCAGCTAGTAAATTCCAAAATGCTTCAAGAACTTTTGTAATAGAAATAAAGGACAGATCCATCACTCCCAGATTTGGTATTTCTGCATCGCCGTATAGTTCTTGGGGAGTCAAATGACGAATATTGGTGCGCTCTTTGAGGATGACGCGATCGCTAGTGCGAATGCTCCAGGCAACCTGTCCATAACCCACATCTACTCCATAGACTAGTTTTGCTCCCTGCTGTAGTAAACAGTCAGTAAATCCCCCTGTAGAAATTCCACCGTCAAGACAAATGCGATCACTTACCTGAATTTCAAAAGTTTTAAGTGCCTGAATTAATTTTTTCCCGCCACGGGAGACGTAGGGAGGCTGTTCTTTAACCTCAATCTGAGCATCGGTTTTAATCTCTGTACCAGGCTTATCAATGATTTCTTGGTTAACCCTAACTTTTCCTGCTCTAATTAAACGCTGCGCTAAAGCTCTAGATTCGCAGAGTTCTAAGCTGACTAATAGTTTATCTAATCGCTGTTTTGCCAAGGTTTATATATCAGTGAACAGTAAACAGTGAACAGTAAACAGAAGCGAAGGCGATCAATCAACAAAGATCCTAAGAAAGATTGTGCGCGGGCTTCGTGCTAATGACTATTCACTATCTACCAAATTTTATCTAACTTAGCTTATTCGACACCTTTGATTATTAAAAATAGCTAAGAAAAAAACCAGAGCAAGCAATATATTCTCACCATGCAAGCTCTGGATATGTTCGAGAAGTATCTATCCATATAGTAAATTCAATCCAAACTGTAGACATCCGTCATTTGACTGAATATTAATTCTCATAAGTCAGCAAAATGACTTAGAAGGGCTACAGTGCTTTGTGCATATTGTAATTGGCTCAGTATTTATACGGATAAACATCTTGTTGATGCTCCAGTCAGTCTCAAATTTGCTTCTGGTTAGTCTTGCTTTTTGGTTAGCTGCTCAAGTTTACTCTGTTTGATGGCAAAGTAATCTGTGACTGAACACCGCAAAATTATAAAATTAGAGAAGAAGGGAATAATTAACGGTCAATTTTTTATGTTTGATGCTTTAGCAGATCGCCTAGATGATGCGTGGAAGAAAATTCGCGGTCAGGACAAAATATCAAAAAGTAATATTCAAGATACTCTTAATGAGGTGCGTCGAGCTTTACTAGCTGCCGACGTTAATCTTCAGGTAGTCAAGGGCTTTATTGCTGATGTTGAGCAAAAGGCTTTAGGAGAAGGGGTCATCTCTGGAGTTAATCCAGGACAGCAGTTTATCAAGATTGTCTATGATGAGCTAGTCAAGGTGATGGGGGATAGTAACGTTCCTCTAGCTCAGGCAGATAAACCACCAACGGTAATTCTGATGGCTGGTTTGCAGGGTACGGGTAAAACTACCGCCACTGCTAAGTTAGCTCTTTACTTGCGCAAGCAAGAGCGTTCTTGTCTCATGGTGGGGACTGACGTATATCGTCCAGCAGCGATCGATCAGCTACAAACTCTGGGTCAGCAAATTGACGTACCTGTTTTTGAAATGGGTACGGATGCTAATCCTGTGGAAATTGCTAGGCAGGGTCTAGCGAAAGCTCAAGAGTTAGGCGTTGATACGGTCATTGTCGATACTGCCGGACGACTCCAGATTGATGGGGACATGATGGACGAGCTATCGCAAATTAAAAAGGCGATTAATCCAGATGATACGCTGCTGGTAGTCGATTCGATGACAGGACAGGAAGCAGCAAACCTTACCTATACTTTTCACGATCAAATTGGTATCACAGGTGCGATCCTCACTAAGTTAGATGGTGATAGCCGTGGTGGTGCAGCCCTATCCGTGAGACAGGTTTCAGGACAGCCAATTAAGTTTGTTGGGGTAGGGGAAAAAGTCGAGGCGCTGGAGCCATTTTATCCCGATCGCCTGGCATCCCGTATTTTGAATATGGGTGATATTCTGACCTTGGTAGAAAAAGCCCAGGAAGAACTGGATCTGGCTGATGTTGAAAAAATGCAGTCTAAGATCATGGAGGCAAAGTTTGACTTTAATGATTTTGTCAAACAAATGCGTCTACTCAAGAATATGGGTTCGTTAGGTGGAGTCCTCAAGCTAATTCCTGGCATGGGTAAAATCAGCGGTGCTGATTTAGCCAAAGGTGAAACTCAGCTTACCAGAACAGAATCGATGATTAACTCGATGACTAAAGCGGAAAAAGCTGACCCCGATCTGCTGGCTCAATCTCCTAGTCGTCGTCGTCGAGTAGCCAAAGGCTCTGGATTTAACGAAAAAGATGTTTCTAAACTTGTTAAAGACTTTTCAAAAATGCGCTCCATGATGCAAAATATGGGTCGAGGAATGCCTGGAATGGGCGGTGGCATGCCTGGGATGGGAATGCCCGGAATGGGTGGTGGCATGCCTGGGATGGGAATGCCTGGAATGGGTGGTTATCCACAGCAAGGAAGAAGAAAAAAGAAAAAGAAGAAGAAAAAAGGCTTCGGGTCGCTGTAGAATAAGAGATTGTCTTAGCCATGGCTAGGGAAAAGCTAAACAGATCGTCTACAATCGTAAAGGATAAATTTCAAGTAACCAATGATTAAATTACGTTTAAAACGCTTCGGCAAAAAAAGAGAGGTCAGCTACCGTATCGTCGCCATTGAAAGCAAAGTCCGTCGTGATGGTCGTCCTATTGAAGAATTAGGTTTCTACAATCCCCGAACTGACGAAACTCGTCTAAATGTTCCTGCGATTGTCAAAAGATTGCAGCAAGGAGCGCAGCCTAGTGAAACTGTGAGAAGCATTCTGAACAAAGCTCAAGTTTTTGAACAAGTAAATGCCAAATAAGACCGAATCGTCTGGCGATCAGATAGCGGTTAGCCCCGATTATGAGCAGCTTGCTCGCTTTCTGATCGAACCTTTTTTAGAAGATCCTCAAAGTTTGAAGCTCAACTCAGAAATCAATTCCCAAGGTACGAAGATTTGGTTAAGAGTTGCCTTTGATAAGAGCGATCGCGGTAAAGTTCTAGGTCGCGGTGGTCGTAACATCCAGGCTATTAGAACTACTATTCAAACCGCAGCATCGGCTCATGCTAAATCAGTCTTTTTAGATATCTATAGCGATGAGTCTGAGCGAGCAGATGATTCTGGTCGCCGAGAAAGATCTTCATCGGGAGGTAAAGGCAATCGCAGTAGGCGTAAGGCTCCTCCTAAGCCCGCACCAAAAATTGTCAAGAAGTAATTATAGTTACTGACTGCGTCCGTGAAAAGAGATTATTTGAGTTAGCGATCGCAAGTTTAGACTATTGATAGTTGAGATAGTCTTTGTCTACTTATTTGGGCTGCTAGTTCTACCGCTGCCTTCATACTGGTGGCATTCGCAATTCCCTTGCCTGCAATATCAAAGGCCGTACCGTGATCGGGAGAGGTACGAATAAACGGTAGACCAATAGTTGTGTTAATTGCCTCGTCGAACGCCATTAATTTGACGGGGATTAATCCCTGATCGTGATAAAGGGCAAGATAAGCGTCTGCTGTTTTTGGCGGAGTTTGATAGTTGCCATACCAAGCCTGTCCTGGCTTCACCCACATCGTATCGGGGGGAATAAGCCCCACAAGTTTTAGCTGAGAATATTTGTTCTGTGCCTGTCTAAGCCAGTCTAGAAGCCAATCCTGCTCCTCTGTACCCAGCTGTCCAGCTTCGCCACTGTGAGGATTTAAGCCCGCGATCGCAATTTCAGGATTAACTAACCCAAAATCTTGCTCCAGACAGTCAATCAGCAGATCTAGCTTAAGATCCATTAACTCTGGAGTTAGAGCCTGTGATACTGACCCTAGGGGAATATGAGTCGTCACTAATAAACTTCGCAGCATCCAGCCTGTGTGAGGAGACTGACCAACAAACATCATGCCAAACTTTTCTACACCTGCACTTTGAGCCAAAACTTCTGTTTGACCAGGATATTCATGTCCTGCTGCTTTCCAAAGAGATTTAGCGATAGGTGCAGTAACAATGCCCTGGAATTTTCCCTCTATAGTTAAGGCGATCGCTTTTTTGAGGCATTCAAAGCTAAAACCACCGCTAATAGCGTCTCCCTGTCCCAAAGTAACCGTATCTTTAATCGGTACGTCTAAAACCTCTAGAGTTTGCGGATCGGCTAGATCTGATTTAGTTAAGGCTGTTTGCTGTAGCAAATGCTCGTAGGTAAACTGCAACAGTTGACGATTGCCCACGATGGTTATGGGCGATTTATGAGCTATTGACTTGTCTGCTAAAGTTTTGAGGATAATTTCAGAGCCAATCCCTGCAGGATCGCCTTGGGTCAGAACCAAACTTGGAGTAATAGACATGGAATTAAACAATTAATTGAGAGCGAGCTAACCTAATGATTTAAAATACCTATAACTGATTATGATTGAGAATTCAGTATTTTCAAAGCTATAGGCAAAAGTGGACAAGCGATAAGCCAGAGTATGTATAGATATTGACTAAACATTTATGGTCAATTGAATTTTGTTTCTTTAAGGGATAAAAAAATTGCAACAAAAGCTAAGAGCTAAGAGCCAAGAGCTAAGAGCTTTAATAAAAAATCTATTAACAAACAGGAGAAATAAACATGACGGCTGAAAGTATGTTGTTCAACGGCGCGATTTTAATGATCGTTCTAATCTTAGGTGGTCTGAGTTTAGGCTTTTTGATGCTCAAAATTCAGGGTGGAGGAGAATAGGCTCTCTCTAAATTACTCTTAATAATTAATTGGCGATCGCTATGGGAATGAGTTAATCATTAAAGCGATCGCTTTGTACTTTGAAGCTTGTAGAGGCTTAGATTTTAACGGTCTATCAAATTTATCTTTAAATTTTCTTTTACTAAATATTCTGCGGCGAAAATGAGCAAAAATCGCTGTTATTGCTCAAAATATAAATAAAGCCAAAAAACCTAAACAAGATGATATCCAACACAGACAAAGTTTTAGTCGCTGGGGCAACGGGAGGAGTAGGACAGTTAGTAGTAGCTAAATTACTCGCCAAAAATTTAAGTGTTCGTGCCTTAACCCGAAACCGATCCAAAGCAGCATCAATGTTCGACAATCGAGTTGAGATCGTCGAAGGCGATATTCGCTACGCCAACAGTCTGACTGATGTAGTTAAAGACATAGACTATCTAATTTGCTGCACGGGAACAACTGCATTTCCCTCCCTGCGCTGGGATTTTGCCAACCTGTTTCAACCCTCCAATAGTCCTGAAGCTGTAGACGGAGAGGGTGTAAAAAATCTTGTGGCTACTGCACCCCAAGACTTAAAAAGATTTGTCTTTGTCTCTTCGGCGGGCGTATTGCGTAAAGATAGTCTTCCCTATAATGTTCTCAATGCTTTTGGCGTTTTAGATGCCAAGCTTACAGGAGAAAAAGCGATCGCTAAATCAAGCTTTGAATATACAATTATTCGTCCTGCCAGACTAATTGATGGTCCTTATACCTCTTACG
Organism: Cyanobacteria bacterium J06600_6; assembly: GCA_038529195.1. Lineage (GTDB taxonomy): Bacteria > Cyanobacteriota > Cyanobacteriia > Cyanobacteriales > Xenococcaceae > Waterburya. The sequence goes on along the minus strand of JBCBEA010000272.1, from coordinate 252 downwards.
ATCTAAATACTCTCCTGCGGGCAAAAACCGACGGTCAAAAAGCCGTAGTGATCAAACCAGGAGATAGCTTAGATGGGGAAACTAGCCGTATTGATGTTGCGAATGCTTGCGTTGAGTGTTTATTGCATGACACTACCATCAATAAAGATTTTTCCATTGCTAATTCAGGCGATCGACCAGCAAATACCGATTGGTCACTGCTTTTCTCTTCACTGTAGAGTAATTGCCCATTGGTGACAAGTTAAGAAAAAG
>JBCBEA010000271.1:0-5983 GCA_038529195.1 Cyanobacteria bacterium J06600_6 | reverse complement strand
CCGCTTCTCAACTTGTCTCCAAGTCCCGCTTGACAACTGGAATAGAAGCTTAACTTGTCACCAATGGGTAGTGGGTAATAAGTAAGATTATCTCCTGCTACCCTTTAATTTTCTATCCTTAGCCAATATTCAGTAGGCTAGCCAACACCTATTACTAGCGAATAAATCTTGAGTTGACAGTTAACAAACCATCACTTATTTACTGAGCCTATCAAAATGAGTTGATATATTAACAAAAAGATTTGCACGCATATATGGAAATTATTTTAGCGCTGTGTTTGGGAGTTACTCTTAGTGCTGCTTCGGGGTTTCGGCTCTTTGTACCGCCTCTGGCATTAAGTTTGACTGCTTTATACGGCGATTTAGAATTGTCTTCTGGTTTTCAATGGGTCGGCACATATCCAACGGCGATCGCTTTGGGAATTGCTACCGTTGCTGAAATTTTGGCTTACTATATCCCCGTCGTTGATAATCTGCTTGATACGATTGAAATCCCGACGGCGGTAGCGATTGGAACTTTACTTACAGCTGCCAATTTAGGCGACGTTAATCCTCTTTTACAGTGGAGTCTAGCTGCGATCGCTGGAGGGGGAACAGCTGGAATCATCGAAACCTTTACGGCAATGACGCGAGTGGCTTCTACGGGCATGACCGGGGGAACAGGAAACTTTTTGGTAGCAACGGCGGAAGCATTAAGCTCTGGAGTGCTGTCCATTCTAGCTTTGACTGTTTTGCCTGTAGCGGTGGCTCTAGTGCTGGGCTTATTAATTTGGTCAGTTCTCAAGCTGCCCAAATTTATTCGTGGGTGGCAGCGAAAACGTCAGAAAAGATTCTAGATACGGAAGTTAGTTGACACTAAGGCGATCGCATTTTAAACAGGGTGATGTCCCCAGGCAACCGTATATACCCAAGGACAATGTTTATTTTAAAGCATATCTTCTGAAAAATCTTAAAGTACGACAATTAGCTCTCGGATTACGTTACCAGTGAAATCTGTAACTTCTAGCACGGTCATATTTTCTTTCAATTTTTCTTCGCAATTATAGCTAGATTCAAGATGCAGATCGCTTTTTAGGGTTTCTAGCTGGCAAAATTGTTCGATAGTTAAGTTGCTCATAATCAAATTTTGATAGTAACTTTATAAAATCTTTAAACTTGTCGCTTCAGCATAACTTCACATTTAAGCGCAGATCGCGATCTCGATCGCAGGTAAAACAGGATCGTGATCGCTTTGATTTTTTCTATCTAGCGATCGCCCTAGCTTTCAGGGAAGGAAGAACCGCATCTATGTTACTAAGTGTTAAGAAAATTGGTTTTTCTCACCCATATTGCTTGATTGTAGTTAAAACCATTAGTGTTCCCAATTGTTTGTTCGTCAAATAGTACAAAAATACCAATTATCTTACCGAGTCGAAAGCTGTAGTTCATGGTTCATATTAAGCGTGTTGAACTGTCTCACTTCAAATCCTTTGGTGGCACAACAAAAGTTCCCATACTGCCTGGTTTTACGGTAGTTTCAGGACCAAACGGTTCGGGCAAGTCAAATATTCTAGATGCGCTACTGTTTTGTTTGGGTTTAGCCAGCTCGAAAGGAATGCGTGCAGATCGTTTACCCGATCTGGTTAACAATAAGCATATTGGTAATGGTAAGGCTGCGGAAGCAATTGTCTCGGTAACTTTTGATTTAACCGATCTAGGGGATTTGGCAGATGTTGTGACGACAGTGACGGATACCAAAGATATAGCTCTGGTTACTTCGAGTGGTGAGGTGGTAGCCAAGATTAACGAAAGAGAGTTAGAAAATGGTATTGATCGTGGAAATGGTCATGGTCCAGCAGAATTAGGCGCAGAAGAGGAACTAGAACAATTAGAAGCGGAAACAGCTACAGTCGATCGCGATGATAAAAAGATTGTAGCGATCGCTAATGGGAATAGTCTGGAATGGAAAATTACCCGTAGGCTAAGAGTTGGGAAGAAGGGTAACTATACCTCGACGTTTTATATTAATGGCGAAGTCTCCACCGCCACGGAAGTTCACGAACAGCTACAAAAGCTAAGGGTTTATCCCGAAGGTTATAACGTCGTCTTGCAGGGTGACGTTACCAGCATTATTACGATGAACTCAAAAGAAAGAAGAGAGATCATCGATGAGTTAGCGGGAGTAGGGGCATTTGATCGCAAAATCCAGCAAACTCGCAAGACGCTGGATAAAGTCCAGGAAAAAGAAGAGAAGTGTCATATTATCGCTCAGGAGTTAATTGCTAATCGCGATCGCTTAGCTGCGGATCGGGTTAAGGCAGAGAAATATCGCAAGCTTAAGGAAAAGGTACAGGAGAAGAAAGCTCAAGAGAAAGTTTTAGTCTGGCGATCGCTAACTCAGCAGCAAGAAGAATTGCAGACTAAATTGACTGCGGGAGCAACGGAATCCGTCAAGCTCACCGAAAGTATTGCGCAACTGGATACTCAGGTAAAATCCGAGAGCGAAAAGTTAGGGACTCTCAATGCTCAAGTCAAGGCTTTAGGAGAAGACGAACAGCTTTCTGTCGCCTCAGATCTTGCTACCCAGAAAGCTAAACAATTGGCACTAAAGCAAAAGCAAAGTGAGCTAGAGCAAACCAGCCAGCAGAAACAGCTAGCATTAGTACAGACAGAACAAAATTTAGAACAGTATCAGCGAGAAATTCAGCAGCTTAGTACAGACAAAGACAGGCTTGAACAGGAAATAATTCCGACTCTGACTAGTAATGCTCGATCTGCTAGAGAAACCGTTACCCAGAGTAAAGATAATGCCAATGCGATCGCCGAAGCCTCAGAAGCGTGGGTGCAAGAACAGGCAAACCTTTCCCGCCAGGTGACGGCAATTCAGTCGGTTCTTAATCCCCAGCGTACCGAACAAGCCAGAATTAACGAACGGTATCAGCAGCTAGAGAAGACAATTCAGGAGCAAACTCAATCTTTAGAAGCGATTGATGCAGAATTAAAACCCAAACAGGTAGAATATGATTCCCTATCGGGTAAAGTCACAGCCGAACAAAGTCACGTACAGTCAGTCGCCAGTCAGCTAGCCGAGGCGGAAAGCGATCGCACTCTGCAGCAGGAAACTCAACAGCGTCTGTTAAAAGAACAAAGAGATAAACAGCGAGAATTAGACAAGCTAGAGGCAAAAAAACAGGCACAGCAGGAAGTTCAGGGTACTTACGCCAGCAAAATTATTCTTAACTCCGATTTATCGGGGGTAGAAGGCATGGTGGTGCAGCTAGGGCAGGTAGAACAACGCTATCGCCTGGCTTTAGAAACTGCTGCGGGGGGTAGATTAGGCTTTATCGTCGTCGAAAACGATCGCGTAGCAGCTCAAGGAATTGAATTGCTCAAACGAGAAAGAGGCGGGAGAGCAACTTTCTTACCCTTAAATAAAATTCAGTCACCTCGCTTAGGTAATCTGGCAACCATGCGTTTTGGGCGTGGATTTGTCGATCTGGCGGTAAATTTAGTTAACTGCGATGCTCGTTATGACGAGATCTTTGCCTACGTATTTGGCGGAACGGTTGTCTTTGACAATTTAGATAATGCGCGATCAAGTTTGGGCAAACATCGGATTGTTACTCTAGAAGGCGAAATCCTCGAAGTAAGTGGGGCAATGACAGGGGGAAGTAAATCTAGTCGTTCCAGCCTCCATTTTGGGGGGATGGCAAATCGCGAACCTGAACAGGTACAGGCTTTACGAGAACGGTTAGCGGAAATAGACCGTATTCTTAGTGGTTACGACAAAAGAATATCGACTCAAATTGCTCAAATTCAGGATTTAGCCGAAGAATTAACCGAAGCCAGACAGCTTGGGCGTGATAATAAAATGCTGTCAGATCAGTTAGAGAAAGATATCAAACGTCTAACTGGGCAAAGAGAGCTATTAATTAATCAGCTACACAATAACCGTCAAGAGAGAGATACGATTCAGTCTCGTTTAGATATTCTCAATCACGAAATTCCGACTCAGGAAGCACAACTAGGCGAGCTACAGCAGCAGTTAAAAGCCTTAGAAGACTCCCATTCCCAAAGTGAATGGCAACAGGTACGCAGCATCGTTGCTAGCCAAGAAGAGCACCTCAGACAGCAGGAGCAGGCGCTTAGACAGGGCGAAACGCAACTTTTGGAGTTAACCAATAGACACCAGAGAGCCAAAGAAAAATTTGCCGAGTCAGAACAAGATATCGTCCAGCTAACGAGCGATCGCAGTGCGATCGTCGAACAACAGAAGTTAATTGCCCAACAGCTAACCGAAATTGCTCAAAATATTACCACTGCTGAGACAGAACTTGCCAAACTTTCCGAAAAACTCGGCGAGACAAAACAAGAACGAGATCTCTTAGAACAACAGTTAAAAGAATTACGCGATCGCCACCAAAAACAGGCTTGGAAATTAGAAAAACTTCAGGCTTCTCAGCAAGAAACCCAAGCCACGCTGCAAACATTAGAACAGCAAATAGCCGAACAGGAACAGGAGTTACCCGATCCAATTCCCGAAATTCCTCAATTAGTTAATGAAGACGGTATCGAAGCAGGAGAATCAATTACCTTTGCTAATTTACAAGAACAGGTAGAACAGCTACAAAGACAAATTCGTAACGGCGAAAAACGTCTCGAAGCAATGGAACCCGTCAACATGCTGGCATTAGAAGAATACGAAAAAACCGAAGCTAGACTACAAGAACTTTCTCATAAATTAGACACTATCGAAGCAGAAAGAACCGAATTATTACTACGGGTAGAGAAATTTACCACCTTACGTTTGCGAGCTTTCAAAGAATCCTACGATGCGGTAAACGAGAACTTCCAAAAAATATATGCCGAACTATCAGACGGCGATGGACACCTACAGCTAGAAGACGAAAACGATCCGTTTAACGGTGGCTTAAATCTGATTGCTCACCCCAAAGGCAAACCCGTACAAAAGCTGAGTTCAATGTCTGGGGGCGAAAAATCTCTTACTGCATTAGGCTTTATCTTCTCTCTCCAAAAATACCGTCCTTCTCCCTTCTATGCCTTCGATGAAGTAGATATGTTCCTCGATGGTGCAAACGTCGAAAAATTATCCCGCATGGTTAAAAAACAGGCGCAAGAAGCGCAGTTTATCGTTGTTAGCCTGCGTCGCCCAATGATCGAAGCTTCAGAGAGAACTATCGGTGTTACCCAAGCTAGAGGCGCTCATACTCAGGTATTGGGAATTAAGATGAAGTGATGTTTTTTTGTTTAGTGTAAAGGCTGAGATGTTAAATATAAAAGATCCTTCAAGCTCAGAATGATAGAGAAATTGTTAGAGATACATGAAACATCTGAGTTCGATTGTAATGGCTATATTGAATTAGTAGCGATTGAAAAAATAGATACAAGCCTATATTTGAGATTTCATATTTGTACGGGTATGGATAATGAGCCTATACAATTGTGGAAAATTGCTTGTTCTGAATCTAGAACGTATCAAATAAAGTTGGGAGAGTATTGTGAACACTTTGAGTTGCTTCAAGATCATGTTTTGCTTTGGTCTTATAATCAACCTAAATTATCTTTAACGTTTAGCCACAGAAATCTCGAACTAGATATTCACCATATAATTGGAAGACTTCACGAAAAACATTTTTCATTAGTAGACAAATGGATACCTTTCGATTCTTATTTCAATATTTACAAGCATTTTTCTCTTGCAAAACTAATTAGTTCAGGGCATGGAAAATTAGCTGAAGGAGCAGAAAAAATCATCCTCGGTTATCAAGAAGTTATTGATGAATTTGGGATTAACTCTTTTTATCTTTCAAGTACTCCCAAACTATGGGTCGATGATAAAGGATGGATAGATGAAAAAGGAAATGCACAGATTTTAATGTTTGGCTCATCTTATGTCGTTGCTTATAAATTTACTGCTCATAAAATTTAAAGTTAAACAGAAAATTTTTAAAATGAGCAACAGAGATAAATTTAAACTTACCAA
>JBCBEA010000270.1:0-5985 GCA_038529195.1 Cyanobacteria bacterium J06600_6 | reverse complement strand
TAGCCATAGCGATCGCTTTTTCGGCTCTAAGAAAATTTCGATTTAAACTTGGCAAAAATTCTGATTCCGAAACCAATAATTAAAAGCACGATCAGTACCAGCTGCAGGTTGATGCCAAATAACTGACCTTGAGTAGGTTTAGGAACTGAGCCACCAAGAGCTTCAATTTGAGCCGTACCTAAGTGAGTTTGATCGATAAAGTTACTCACTCCCTGTACTTCTTTGTCGTATACTTCATAGCCATTACCCATGAAGTTCTCAATAATTTCCGAACCAGTACCCTGAAAATAAACTGGGACAGGACGTGAAGTGTGAGTACTCCAGGCATTTTTTAGCTGGGAATTGCTGCCCCAGAAGTGACCAGACTGATTAACATTAGCGTTAGTGGTTAACTCTACTCCACCTTCACCAGTTAGTAAGGAATTTGCCAAAACTTCAGGGAAGTTATTCTCCAGGGTAAGGTAGTGATCGTGATCTGCCGTCACAATCAGCAGATTTTCCTGGTAACCACCGTTATTGCCAATCCAATCTTGCACTACCGCTACGGACTCATCAAAGTCTTTGAGCGTACCTAAAAGATTATCTAAATCGTTGCCATGAGCTGCCCAGTCAATATCTCCGCCTTCTACCATCAGCCAGAAACCATCGGTATCTTTTTGAAGTATCTCTAAAGAAGCTTGAGTCATTTCTCTAAGAGTGGGATTCGCATCTACTTCCTGAGCTATAAAATCAGCTAGAGATTCGTCCGCTTTTAAGCCTGGTGAGATAATGCCGATATTTCCCGTAATGGAGTTGAGTTGTACGTTGTGCCCCGTACGGTTATAGTCATCATTTGCGGTTCTCCAAGGCAGATTTCCTCCCTGTCCTCTCGCACCATAAATACCAAAAAGACGATCGCCTGCTTCTGGATCGAGTTTTTTAGCCGTATCTATCAAAATTTGACCAGCATTTGCTCCACGTTCGAGAAATGTATAGTCATATTTACCTTGACGTAGTTTGACTACTTCGGCTTTGGTAATATATTTTTCGCTAGGCTGGGCTTCTGTTCCGCCTCCAGTCAGATAGTGACCGCCACCCAAAACAACTGTTGGTTTAGTCTCGTTGACCATTTGATAAAAAATATTATCGTGGTCTTCTACCAGATGTCCAAATTCATCTAGCTCATTACTACTGTTGCCGTCGCGATTACCAAACTGACGGTCAAAACTCAGTTCGTTGTACTTGTTACGATGATTGACGTGAGCGATCGCCGAACCTGGAGTAGCATGATTGAAGGGTACAGAACTAACTACACCGATGGATTTATTGTGAGCTAAGGCTACCTCTGCTGCCGTATCGATTTCCTGCTCGTAGATGTCAACTGAAACCGCCCCAACATAGGTCTTGACTCCCGTATACATTCCTGTAGCGGTACCAGCAGAATCTGGATAAAGATTACGGATATAGTCTTTGTTGAAGCCAGAATCTGGATTACCTCGCTGTTGATAGTAATTTGCGTCCCAGGGAGTTTGACCACCTTGTTGAACGTCAAAGATGGCTAGGTTACCACCAGCTAATTCGCCATTCTCTTGCAGTACGGGAGCCTCATTAAAAGCTAGGTCAAGATTTCTAAGGTTATTTAGATCAAGAACATCTTGCAGCTGAGGATCGAAACCTTTAACGATTGCTGGGCGAGGATCGAACTCAAATCCTGGTCTGATCTCCGCTTTCCCCGTATTGTGATTAAAGACACTTGGTTTTAAAAACTGAGGATTGTTTACTAAAGCGGAATTGCCCTTGTATCCTGCAATATAAGTATTGCCTGTAGTCGCGATCGCATAATGATCGAGGTTTTGGTAGCTTGTCCCCGAGCCTTTCCCTGCTGTGTAATAGTCCGAGAGGGTGCGACCTTGAAAACGAGCTGCTATTTCGCGATCGCTAAGATTAGGGTTTTTTTGACGGATCTGAGCAATTTCTTGTTCTATTTGGGCTTGAATTGCTGCTGCACGAGACATTTCCCAGCCCATGCCGTCGCCAATCATCAGGATGACGTTTGTCATTGATTTTCTTAGTTAACCAACAAAAATGAATCTTAGCTCAATCAAGTAGATTATGTAGCAATGCTTTGATTAAGATTGGGTTAAAGTCTAGAAGTCTGAGGTCAAACAAACTTGAGAAGTTAATTAATTGACCTTAATCAAAGAGGGCGATCGCCTTAGCTCACTCAAATCACCGTTACCCGTACAGAATAAAACAGTTTTTAACTCAGCAATTAACAATTCAATTAGCTCATCAATCGCTGCTTCGGATATTGAGGCTGCCTGTAGAAAAGGAAAAGCCAATCCGCCTAAATCTGCTCCTAGAGCGATCGCTTTTGCCACTTCTAGACCATTTCTTAAACCTCCCGAAGCAATTAAGGGTAATTCTGGATATGCCTGGCGAATTTGAGTAATACATTCGGCGGTAGGGATGCCCCAGTCAGCAAAGGTTTGTCCTAATCGTCGCTGAAGATTATTTTCGGCTCTTTCTCCTTCTACTTTTGCCCAGGATGTTCCTCCCGCACCCGCTACGTCGATCGCTTTAACTCCTACCTCAATCAATCTGGCTGCCATCTGGCAAGAAATACCGTTGCCTACCTCCTTGACTATTACAGGCACGTCAATTTGCTGACAAAGCTGCTCAATTTTGTTCAGTAAACCTTTAAAATTGCGATCGCCCCGAGGTTGAATACATTCCTGTAGGGGATTGAGGTGTAAAATCAGGGCATCTGCCTGTAAGATGTCTACCACCCGTAAACACTGCTCCAAACCATAGGTATAGTTAAGCTGTACCGCACCTAAATTAGCTAACAGTAGCGCACTTGGAGCAAGGGAACGCATCGCAAAAGTATGCGCTACCTGGGGATTTTCCACAGCAATACGCTGTGAACCGACACCCATGGCTAAACCATGCTTCTGGGCTGCGATCGCCAAACGAGAATTAATTATTTTTGCCTGCTCTGTTCCCCCCGTCATGGAAGAAATTAGCAGCGGGGCTTTTAATGTTTTGCCCAAAAACTTAGTGCCGAGGTCTATTTCTGAAAAATTTAGCTCTGGTAAGCAAGAATGCTCGAAACGATATTTGTCTAATCCATGAGTAAGATGGTTAAACTGGACATCATCTTCCAGACAAATACGCAGATGATCGGCTTTTCTGGTTTGCGTATTGGTCATCGATCTTTGCTCCCTATCTATAACTTGAATGTTGGCAACTGTATCTTCACACTTGCTGAATATCGTAAGTTAGTTTCTGGAATATTGCGATTTAGCGAGTCGGGAATTTACAATTCGTTGAAGCGATATCTTTTTAGCCTGGAGAGAGTGCAATCAAAAGCAGAACAAAAGGTGAAGTGTAGCGGTTTAACAACTATATGAAAGCGTGATGTTAATTCGACAGGATAATTAAATCCAAAAACCCCACCTTAAAATGATGGGGTTTCTTACTTTAAAAATAAAGCCTACTCTGCAAACGCCAAGCAAGATTATGAAATAAATAACCAGGTTATCTGCGTTTGATATTTTTAGCCATGTTGCGGAACATATCCATGCTGTCATCAGCAGGACGACGTTTCTCAGCGGATGGCTTGGGTGCGTCAAACGTTTGAGGTGCAGGTGCTGCAGGTGCTGCAGGTGCAGATTCAGAAGCTTGAACAGGTTGCGCCTGAGGTACTGCTGACCCACCAGTCATACTAGGTTGAGACATAGTGCTAGGAGTAGTATTCAAAAACGTATTAGCAGCAGCATTTTGCTCGTTTTTGTTAACTTTAGGAGCTTTATTGTTGTTGTCTCGTACAGAGGAAACTTCGTTTTCAATCGCAAAACCTTCTTTATTAGAAAGAGTCTTGGGAAAAGTTCTTCTAGTTCTTTTGCTAGTTCTCATGTATTCGATGTCGCCCATGGTCATTGCGTCATCAGGACTCAAGAAAAAATCTTTATCTCCCATTGATATCGTCTCCTATTTATTTATAGCTATTCAATGATGTTGATAATTGTTTAAGGTTAATAACCTTAAGTATTGAGTTAAGGAAAGTAACCAAAAATTAATTATATTTAAGTATTATTTTACACATAAGCAACCTTAATAGTCAACGCTGACACCTATCCTGGCGCTCTTCGGCGAACGGTACTTTATGCAAGCGCCCCGTCAGGCTTTCAGTCGCAAGACTCTGTGGCTTTCTCCGTCAATGAAATTGCGGATCTGATTTGATCATAAAAATCAAGAGCATCTAGTTATAAATACTCAATCGCCAAATAACTCTTAAAAAATAGTCAAATTCAGTGAATAGTCGGACAATCTGCTGTTTAACTGAAAGAGTAGTCGTTAACTTTGGAGTAATTTAATGAGCAAGTTACGTAATATTCTTTTGGGTGCTGGAGTTGCTGCTGTAGGAGCTATTGGTACAAAAAAAGCAGTCGATTATCTTCGTAACCGAGATGAAGAAGAAGTTGTAGCGGAAGAAGAAGGAGATGTAGAGTCAGTAGCTGCAGACGAGGTAGCCTATGCTACGGTCGAACCTAGTTCGGTACAGGACTTTTTGGACAAAAGTTTTGGCAATCCTGGACGCTATGTTCCTAATCGCTCACCAAAGGTTTTTGAATATCAAGACGATCAGTATATGGTGATCTGGGCAGAGGATACTGAAAAGAATAAAAATCAAATGATGGCGTTTAAGTATACTGACGCTGGGCGTAAGATGGTTGCTAGCGTTGGCTATACAGGAGATGCTACCGACTATAATCTTAGCCTTGATGATACTGATTTTGCGATCGAGGTAAACGGCGAAAAGCTAGTCAGCGGTCAGGGTGCAACTGATGGTGCAGATGAAGTGGATTTTGTTTTAGCTTAGTTCAAGGTGTCGATTAAAAAGTCTTGACTTTGAAATTAGTAAGCGGTGGCAACTTTAATATTTGTTTGCTACCGCTTATTAGATTACTCGTCGCCAAGATTAATGCACCACGCTTTTGCGGTGCTGATATTGCTGAATAATTTGCTGAGAAATAGCCGAGGGCATTCGTTTGATTCCCGAAGTGATTTGCATTGTGTAACCAGGCGGTTTGACAATTCCCAGAAAGTTTAAGATCCGATTAACTTCTTTTGGAGCATCCTCTAAGATATCTTCGTAGACAACCAGCAAGGGTTCGATATTATGATTAGCTAAAACTTTTTTGAGACGCTTCTCCTGCTGTTTAATAAAGACTACTTTCTGTTCTACATCATCAAGCAGCTTGTCGTTGATTTCAAGATTTTCTAATACCGACTGGTAGCTTGCTTTTTTGTCATTATTATGGATATGCCAGACTTCAGTTGTTTGAGCTAAAACTAGTGATACTGCTTGAGCCACTTTGTCTTGACGAATCAAAAGAATAAAGTGGTCGATCGCTTTAAAAACTGATTGAAAATTAGGTTTTGCCTGTTTTAATTCAAATAAAAAGTGAGAAATTAATTTAGTTCCAAACACATCGTTGCTGGTAGTGCGATGCTCCATTAAATTACCGAGAAGATTTAAATAGTCAAAATCACAGTAAAGAGCTAATTCTTGGGTAGCCAGTCTAATATGTTCGGAAGGATGTCCGGCTATTGTTGTTGAATCGAGAAGATCGCAGAGATAGGTAGATCCAGAACGGGGCGGAGTCAGGATTGCATAGGATATTGCGGGCTTCTGAGGATTTTTTGAACTGCGCTGTAGTAGTTGCCGATCGCACAGCTTATTGACAAAAATGTCCCCAAATAGTCTGAGAATTGGTGGATGAGCAGAGCCATTAAGTTGCTTCTTGATCGCAGATTGCAAGGCAGCCTCATCTTCTAAAGAAACCACCACTAGTGCCTGATAAAGATTGAGTTCAGCAAAACTATTTAAATCTGCTAGGGTTTGGGCAGCTAAATCGTAATAGTAATTGTTAACTGATGTTTGAAATTGACTCAAAAACTTTTTTATATATCCTAGAGAGGCAGCATCCCCGACCAAAA